>CAYUCW010000031.1:17671-27013 GCA_964443435.1 uncultured Caulobacteraceae bacterium
ACATCTGCATCAGGTCTATTCATATAAACAACTTTATCGATCTGTCTTAAAATGCTCATTAGCTCCGAGATTGCGCTGCTTAATTGCCATTTAAAATATAGAAATCCGCGCCAGCTAAAGACACCTTCTTTAAACTCATCACCTTTTAAACCAAGGGCAAGCCTTAATGGCTCAAGCTTTTCATCGGCTTCATTAGAAAGAATTAAATCCACCATTTTTGTAACAAATTCATCTGAAGAACCAGATTCAGCGCCTGCAAAAGCAACCCCAATAAGCCTTCCAACTTCTTGGGCAGCAAAATTTTTCATTCTTAAAACATCGGCGGGTGCAATATCAAAATAACATTCCGCAGGATACATTTCATTACGCGCAAGATATTCTCTTAATAAAAATGGATCTAGGGATGGAAGTTTACTTATTAATTGTAAAGTGAATAAATCTTTTTCTAAATCTTCTTCATTACCGCCAATTGCAGCAACTAAAGCAGGCTTATAATTTTTTTGGCCGACAAAAATTGTCTGTGCGCCAAGCCCTAAACTTTCGTCTATTAAAGGAAAAATGATTTTTGTTACAACTTTTTGCCTTCTTGGCATAATATAAGCTTCATCCTGACGAAGCCTATGTTTTACAATCATTGAACGATTTAATTTAGTATTTCTAAATATTGGCTTTTCATAATATTCAGGATTTTCAGACTCATTTTTATAAATTCGCAATAAGTTCAACAGTCTACTTGTCGAACCATGTGTATATAAATTATCTAAATTCCTTACGCCTTTTGAGCTCATTTTACTGCCTATATTTCATTTAATATTGTTCTTATACTTTGTGAATATTTAAAAAGTATAAAATTTTTGAAAAAAATTTAAAATATAAAGTCCTTGAAAAAAAACTTATTTCAGTCAAAATAGAAATATGAATATTACAGAAAATTATTTTCAAGAGTTTACGCCAAATGGCGGTAAAGAATTTGGCGAAATTGCAATCCCATTAATTAGAGAAAAGCTTATAGAAATTGGGCTTGATGGAATATTTATTCCACATGAAGATGAATGGCAGAATGAATATATTCCACCTGCTTATGATAGGCTTTTATGGGCAACCGGTTTTTCAGGCTCGGCAGGTTGCGCATTAGTCCTTAAAGAAAGTGCACATATTTTTACAGATGGTCGATATACGCTTCAAGTTAGAACTGAAACAAGTGATGAAATTTTTACATATCATGATTTAATAGAAAACGGGCCAGATGTTTTTCTTCAAAGCATAAAATCAAAAAAAATTGGCTATGACCCGAAACTAATAACGCCATCGACTTTAAGAAAGCTTGAAAATAGCGCACTTCAAAATAATAATGAATTAATCGCGCTTTCAAGCAATCCTATTGATGAAGTTTGGATAAATAGGCCTGAAAAACCTTGTGCGCCTATTATTCCACAACCCATTGAATTTGCAGGCGAAAGTCATAATTCAAAAATCGCAAGAATTGCCGAAGATTTAAAATCTAAAGGTATTGATTGCGTAATCCTTACCTCACCGCCATCAATTGCATGGGCATTTAATATAAGGGGCGGTGATGTCGCAAGAAGCCCCCTTCCGCTTGCGATTGCAATTATAAACAATAATGAAACCGCCAAGCTTTTTATTAATCCCTTAAAATCAAATGAAGAGCTTAAAAATCATTTAGGAAATATGATTTGCGATGAAAATGATTTTGATAAATATTTAAATAGCTTAAATGGCAAAAATATTGCATTGGACGGCAAATTAAGTTCACAATATTTATTTCAAAAATTAGCTGAGATTGGTGCAAATATTATTGATGAAGATGACCCTTGCATAATGGCAAAGGCTTGCAAAAATAATATTGAAATCGAAAGTTCTATTAATGCCCATATTAAAGATGGGATTGCAATGGCAAAATTCCTTCATTGGTTTGATGAAAACTCTATGTCGGGAATTGACGAAATTACAGTTTGCAAAACTCTAGAAAGCTTTAGAAAACAATCTAATGAGCTTACTGATTTATCATTTGATAGTATATCAGGCGCTGGAAGTAATGGCGCAATTGTTCATTATCGCGTGAATAATCAAACTAATAAAAAAATTGAACCCAATAGCCTGTTTTTAATCGATTCAGGTGGGCAATATAAATCTGGAACGACTGATATTACACGCACTATTGCGGTTGGTGAACCAAGCCCCGAGATGAAAACCAATTTCACACTGGTTTTAAAAGGCCACATTGCCCTTTCTATGGTTAAATTTCCGCCTAATACTTCGGGCTCAAGCCTTGATGCATTGGCAAGAATGGCATTATGGGAACATGGGCTTGATTATGATCATGGCACTGGGCATGGTGTTGGTTCATATCTTGGTGTGCATGAAGGCCCGCATAGAATTTCAAAAGCTCCTAATAATATTGGCCTAAGAACCGGTATGATTGTTTCAAATGAACCTGGATATTATAAAACTGGTGAATATGGAATTCGCATTGAGAATTTGCAATTTGTAACCGAAGCCAAACAAATTGGAGAGCGTAAAATGCATTCATTCCAAACACTTACGCTTGCGCCAATTGATACACGCTTGATAAATAAAGATTTATTGACGACTAAAGAAATTGAATGGATTAATGAATATCATAGCAAGACTTTAAAAACCATTGGGCCACACCTTGAAGGCGCGGCTCGAAAATGGCTTATTAATGCTTGTACACCGATTTAAGAGCCGATTATTCCACCATCTTTTTTAGTTACATAAATCACGGAACACCTTGGCCAGCCACCGAATGGGAAGCTTGAGAATGGCTTTTCACTTGTCTTTGTAAACTTCTCGCCGTTGATATTTTCAGAACCCGGATGCTGCACACTTAAGAAGAAAGTTTTATAGTCAAAAGAGAATAATGGCCCTGTGGCTTCTGCCCCAATCGGCACGGTTAAAAAGCGCTTTACATTAGTAAGCCCATCGGCATCAATATTAGTTGCATATACGCCATCATTGCTTGGAAAAGTATCAGGATTGCCGTCGGTTGTGAACCAAACTTGCCCATTGCTATCAAAGCAAATATTGTCTTGCATAGCAAATCTATCGCCTTTTGTAGATTGCTTTCCATCTATCCAAGATGAATTATTTCGAACCTCATCACCTACTTCTTGTAAGATTTCAGCCGAAGCATGATCCCCACCAATAAGGTAAAAATCCCAACTAAATTTGGTCGAACCATGATCATTATTATCTTCAAGAATTTTTATTATATGACCGGTATAATTGCGATTTGGACTATTATTAGTTTTATGGCGCGGATTAGCAATATTTCCATTTATTGAAGTATCCGTAGTATTGCCTGTGCATGCTACAAATACCACACCAGTTCCGTTAAAGCCCCTATCAATTGGGCACTCAACATCTTCTGGTCTATCCATTTGGGTTGCCCCAATTCTCAAAGCTGCTTCACGAATGCGCATTAAAACATCGCCTTCATCTTTAAAAGCCGTATCAAGTAAGCCACGCGGTCCGGCATTGGCATTTTTAAGATTTATTTCTAACCATTCACCTTGTTTTTTGCCGTCTTTAATCTCAAACTTTGCAGCATAAACTTTACCACTTTCGAGCAAATTAAAGTTTGCTTTACGATCTTTTGGATTGAATTTATTTTTGGTTACAAATTTATAGACAAATTCATTTGCTTGATCATCGCCTGAATAAACCGCAACTTGTCCAGATTTTGTAAGTACACAAGTTGCACATTCGGCTTTTTTACGACCCAATGAAGTATGTTTTTTGGGTGTCGAATTTGGATTATATGGGTCGATTTCAACAATCCAGCCATATAGAGATGTACCCATTGGGTTTTTTGCCAAATCATATTGCTCTGGTCCACCAATTGCCCAATTATTGCCAAAACCCATTGATTTTTCATCAAATTCATAACCATCAGCTTCGCGTGCAGTCATTAGAGCTTTTGATTCAATATCCGAAATAAAGAACATATTATCTATGTTTTCTTCAGATGTTAAATAAGTGCCCCACGGGGTATAGCCACCCGCACAATTTTGGAAAGTGCCGCTTAAAATACCTTTTTTATTCTTAGGTTTATTACCTAATCTTGCTTCACTTGCATTAACAAGAATTTTACCCTTATTAATCCAATCATGATTAGCCGCAGGGCCCGTATATAGCATTTCCGTAAATGGAGTAATGCGTCGGTTAATATTATTTTTTGGGATTAAAACTTTATATTCGCCATTTTTATATTCAAGCTCAAACACACTACAGCCCAGTGCCGCATACATAGCTTCTTTTTCTTCTTCTGTAGCCGACCATTCACCATTAATAGGGGCAACCGCAAGCATTCTTCCAATAGATTCATGATTAGTGCACATGATAAAGTTTTTGGTTTCAACTGGCCAAGGATATGAATATTCGCGCGGGAAAAGTGCAATCATATCATTATTAGTGCCAAAACGTTTTTCTTGCTCGGCTCTTGTAAATTTAAATGGTGCGCCATTTTGAAGCTTTGCAGGTTCAAGTCCTTCAAACAAAGGATCGCCCCACGAAATAAGCCGCTTCCACTCATAACCTTCTGGAACGGTCACAGTGTCATTGTGATTCTCGGGAATTGATTTAAAACCTGACATACTTCCTGCTAAACTATTATTTGCATTGAAGATAGTATTTGTGGCGATTATGCCAGCCATAGAAGCCTTAATAAAGCCGCGTCTTGATATCTCATTTTGAATTAAATCATTGAATTTATTATTTAGCATAGAGTTCTCTTTTTTTGACTATTTATACGCTGCTTCTTTTAAACTTTGTGACAAAATACACATTTTTAACATTTATTAACGCAAAAGTTACACAATATTAACCATGATTTACGAAACTATAATTGCAAAGAATTTGCATATTAACGGAGAATCTGTGTGCAGCCTGAACAAGTCTTAGATATTGCCCGAAGTTCGGTTTGGTTAATGATTGCAATGGCCGCACCTGTTATGATTGTGGGCCTTATTATTGGTATAATTATCGGCCTTTTGCAAGCCTTAACCCAAGTACAAGAAATGACACTTGTATTCGTTCCCAAAATACTTGCTATTTTTGCCGCACTTTTAATATTCTTGCCAATAATGGGAAGCCTTCTTAATTCATTTTGGCTTGAAACAATGGCACATATTGCAAGTGGTCAATAGATGGAATTTATTCCCTTACAATTATGGCAAACAGGACTTGTATTCGCAAGAATAGGTGCAATTCTTATGCTTGCACCAGGGATTGGTGATTCAACCGTTCCACCGCGCATAAGGCTTACAATTGCCCTTATAATTGCCGCGATTATTGCACCACTGGCTTCAGATAAGATAATGCCAATTCCAGCTGATAATGGCGGCATGTTCCTAGCAATAGGAATTGAAACCATGATTGGTCTTGTCATTGGTTTATGCTCAAGAATGTTATTTTCGGCTCTTGCAACTGCCGGGACAATTGTTGGCGCGCAAACCGGTATGTCGTTTGCCATGTCATTTGATGCGGCACAAGGACAGCAAGGCGCAATTTTTGGTACTTTCTTTTCTGTTTTAGGAACAGTTCTGGTTTTAAATTCAAATGCGCATTTTTGGTTTATCACTGGGGCTTTGAATTCTTATAATTCATTTGCAGCAAATGGAAGCATGCCAATCGCCTCTATCACCGATTGGGTTATTAAAATGTTTTCTAATAGCTTTTTAATAGCCATTCAAATGACTATTCCACTTATAATTTATGGTATAATTTTTAATATTGCGGTCGGTATTTTAAACCGCGCCGCCCCTGCTATTCAAGTATTTTTCATTGCGCAGCCAGTACAAATCCTAGCAGGTCTTGTTGTATTTATGCTTACATTCAGTGCGGGAATGATGTTCTGGCTTGAAGCCGTTGTCACCGCCGGCAGAGAGTTAAATTAGGAAAAGGTTATGGACGAAGACGATAGCCAAAAAACCTTTGACCCCTCCCAAAAGAAGCTAGAGGATGCACGTAAAAAAGGCGATATTCCAAAATCTGCTGATATACCTGCGGCGGCAATACTTATTATTTCTGTATTCGTAATTTTTGGCTTAGGTGACAAAATAAGCATGGGGCTTATTAATTACTCACGCTTTTTCATCGAAAATGCACATACAATTGCGGTTGATAGTGCATCACTTCCCAATTTATTTTTAAATATTACATTTAATATGTTTGCAGGCATGCTTATTCTTATGTCGGCAATGTCGATTGCCGCGCTTGCGGGGCATCTTGGGCAAACAGGCTTAGTTTTATCAGGTGAAAAAATCAAACCTAAGCTTGATAAAATTTCCCCAATTGCAGGTTTTAAAAGAGTATTTGGCAAAGAAGCCCTTATGCAATTTGGTAAGGTCTTATTAAAACTTATTGCTCTAACTTGGGTAACAATAAGCGTTTTAGAACCTTATTTATTTAAATCAGAACTTTATATTGGCCTTGACCCTATGATGATTAATAAGGCGATGGGTGAAATCTTAAAAGAGCTTTTGATTAAATTAATATTGGTTCTTATGGTTTTTGCTTTGTTTGATTATTTTTTGCAAAGATTTAATTTTATGAATCGCAATAAAATGTCAAAACAAGAAATGAAAGACGAATATAAAAATACTGAAGGGGATCCACTTATTGCCGCCAAACTAAGGCAAATTCGTATGGAAAAATCACGTCAGCGTATGATGCAAAACGTGCCAAAAGCCACAGTTATTATTACAAACCCAACTCACTATGCCGTTGCACTAAGATATGAAGCGGGTGAAAATGCCGCGCCAGTTTGTGTTGCCAAGGGTGTTGATAGGGTCGCCCTTAAAATACGTGAAATCGCGAACGAACACGATGTTCCAATTATCGAAGATAGACCACTTGCGCGTGCGTTATTTGCACAGGTCGAAATTGATGAAACTATACCTGCTGAATTTTATGAAGCTGTCGCAAAAATTATCGGAAAAATTCTCTCTCATTCCGCCAAAAGACAAATGGCAAGAAACTAATTATGGAAAAGACAAATGGCATTTTTTAGTAAAAACACTGATAAAGACGAAGAATTTCATATTCAATTATTGTCTGCATTTAATGAGCCGGCGGCAATTTATGATAAAAAAGGTAATTTTAAATATGCCAATAAGGCTTTCGAAAATTCATTTTCAAAAGATAAAATTGATATAATTTTTACAAGCCTTATTCCTAATGATGTGAATTTTAGAATTGCCAAAGCAGTTCGTAATATCAAAGAAATTAATGAAACAATCGACGGAAGAACCATACAAATAAGGCCTATTGGCTCGCAAACAATTGTTAAAATAATTGCCAATGAAAATCTTATTCCCGTCAAAGCCAATATCGCAAGCATAAATCCAAAAGACTTAGAAACCGAAATTGCATCCATCAATGAAGTTCCGCAAGTTTCAAAAGCAAATCTTGCTTCACTTATCGCCGGTGCTCCATTTGGCATGGCAAGATTATCAGGACGCAATCTTGAAAACTCACAAATTATTGGAACTAATTCGGCATTTGTAAGAATTACAGGCATTGATTCAGGCGCGGATATCAAGACAATTGTAAAAGAAGAAGATTATGCCAAGCTTGAAAAAATAAAAATCGGACAATCAATTCCAATTGAAGTCCAGATAAAGAACGCCCCTCACCCACTTTGCGAAGCTTGGCTTGTTGAAGATGGTGAAAAAGCTTCGGCACTTTTGCTTATAGATATTACCGAGCGCCGCGAAATGGAAGGCCGCTTGACCCAAGCCAATAAAATGGAAGTTATCGGTAAAATCGCGTCCGAAGTTGCGCATGAACTTAATAATCTTCTTGCGGTTATAGTTTTGAATACCGACACGCTTCTTATGCGCCATCCCGTTGGCGATCCATCCTACCACGAGCTTCAGGGCATAAGAAACACCACCGGCCGCGCGGCAAATCTTGTGCATTCCCTTCTTGCCTTTAGTCGCAAGCAAACCTTCCGCCGCGACGTAGTTGATATTGGCGAAGTTTTAAGTGAATTCAGCTTCTTACTTCACCAAGTATTAGATGAGCGCGTTAAGTTTGATATTCATTATGGCCGTGATTTACCGCATATTCTTGCCGATAAGCAGCAGCTTGAAACAATGTTTATGAATCTTGTTACTAATGCCCGTGACGCGGTAATTTCAGGCGGTAAAAAAGATGGTTTTGTCAAAGTATCAACTAAAAAAGCCAATAAAGCCGATGTGGTTAAATCAATTAAAACCAATGTTACAATTGATATTCCAGACACTGAATTTGTTGAAATTTCGGTTTCAGATAATGGCACAGGCATGAGCCCAGAAATCGCGGCAAAAATCTTTGAGCCATTCTTTACCACTAAAGAAACCGGTAAAGGCACAGGCATAGGCATGGCAAGTGTTTATGGAATTGTGAAGCAATCAGGCGGCTTTATCGGCCTTGAAAGTGAAATAGGAGTTGGCACTACATTTTCTGTATTCTTACCAAAAACTGAGGAAGCCCTAAAAACTATCGCACCTGCCCCTGCTGAAAATGCCCCTGTTAAACGCGCCAATAATCTTTCGGGTCAAGGTAGAATATTATTAGTGGAAGATGAAGACGGCTTAAGACTTATAACCGCGCAAATTTTACGTCAGCGCGGCTATATAGTTGTCGAAGCGGGTGATGGCGAAGAAGCCTATGAAATTCTTGAAGCCGAACCAAATAGCTTTGATTTACTTATTACCGACGTAGTAATGCCAATTATGGATGGCCCAACATTATTAAAAGAAGCCAAACAATTTTTGGGCGATGCAAGGGTTATATTTATGTCTGGCTATGCCGAGCAGGATTTTGGCGCAGTATTAGAAAAAGATAGGGCAATCTCATTCCTTCCTAAGCCATTTGAACTTGTGCAACTTGCCGAAAGAGTAAAAGCGGAATTAAGTGGAATATAACATTCAATGCTCTTTAAATCTTAATAATTAAGGTCTATATTATATTGTGTCTGGTCGCACCAGACTATGGCGATAAACGCGCGTATAATAAGCAGGCTGGACCGGGGTGCGATTCCCCGCGGCTCCACCATTATTTCCGCCAAGGCGTGAACTATGGGGCCGATATAGGATCGACAGATGTGTAAAGACGTATGCTTTCGCTCGCATGGGTTACGTTAAAAGCCCGATTTTATAAATGCAAACGATAACTTTGCTCAGGATTACGCTTTAGCTGCTTAATGCACGCTCGGGTAAATCCGCTTAAGTCCTGACGCTACGGCCTCAGGCGGGGTTTGGTGGCTTTCCTGGCAACAGAAAAAACCACCGCTATTTATTCTATACACGCCTG
>CAYUCW010000032.1:0-26879 GCA_964443435.1 uncultured Caulobacteraceae bacterium
TTTTACAAATAGGAAGATTTATGCCATTTGGCATTTTTGTGCGCTCATCACCGCACGCGCCATCGAATTGAGAGCGATTAAGACCAGTAACGCCAGAAAAATCGGCGCTTGATAGATTTGCATAAGCAAAATTTGAATTAGAAAATTTAGCGCGATTGGCATTAACACCGCGCATATTTGCACCCGAAAAATCAGCAGCTTTAAATTCAGCTTTATCAATACGAGCATTAGTTAAATTTGCAGAGCTAAAATTTACAATATCAAATTGAGAATCTGTAAAAATAACATTGGTAAGATTTGCGCCAATAAAATCAGAATCATTTATGACGCTTCTTGAGAAATTACTACGCGAAAAATTAGCCGCATTACTATTTGTATTTTTTACTATTGCATCACTAAAATTAGTAGAATTCATAGTTGCATTACTAAGATTGGATTTCAAAAATACAGCTTTATTAAAATCCGCATTTGTAAAATTACCACTTTTCATATCAGCATGTTTAAGGTGAGATCCTGAAAATCTTGCACCCATAAAATTGCTACCCATCATTCTTGCGCCGATTAAATTGCGATTTTCAAGATTGCAATTAACACAAGAGCCAGTAAAATCACGGCTATAGGTTACATTAGTTGGGCGACCCTTAGAGTTCCAAAGCCCATCTTCAAAAAAGTCTCTAGACTGAGCGCTAGATGCAAAAAAACCGCTTAAAATAATCAAACTCAAAGGTAATAATTGTTTTAGGCGGTTTTTGTTTTTCATAATTTTATTATAAAGTAAAATTTCTTATTTAATACTTAAAAAAATTTAAGAATACAAACTTATCTACAAGCTGCAACCCTTAAACCTTTTGGTAATTCAGTTTCAACATCACCACAAGCAGTACTTAATTGAGCTTGAGTAAGACCACGCGCACCAGATAATTCAGCACCAGATAAATCAGCACCAGAAAGATTTGCGCCTTTAAAGCTTGCGCCTGAAAAATAACCGCCAACTAAGGATGCATTAGCAAGATTAGCACCAGAGAAATTAGCGCCTGTCGCTCTAACACCATAAAGATTAGCAATCGAAAGGTCAGAGCGTGAAAAATTAGCTCTATCAATGACTGCAAGAGAGAAATCAGATTGGCGAAGTCTTGCACCTGCGAAAGTGCGGCCGGCTAATTCCTTATAAGAAAGATCTGCTTGAAATAAGTTACAACCAGCGCATGAACGACCAGATTGAACAGAACTTACTTGCGCTGTGTTTTGAGCCATAGCAGGAAAAGCTAGCAATCCTAGTGCAATTGCAATTACGCCTATTTGTTTCATAATAAGACACTCCGAAAAAGAAATATGAATTTTTATATTTCTATGCATATATGATGCCTAATAAAGTAATCTTATTAAATTTTCTTAAACTATTAATTTTCGCTTATGTTTTGTACATCATTCATCGGTGTTGCTAATGAATAACCACAAGCATCACATAATGTTCCACTTATGGTCTGCCTTAAAGTGAAGTGACCACATTCAGGGCAGGGATCGCCTTGATAATTATAATCTTTTATTAAATTTGTATCCGCAAGATTAGTTTTTGGCCTTGTTGGCAATTGTAATAGATTAGCAGGAATATTGCCGCGTGAAAAACCTTTGGAAATAAATTGTGAAGCGCTTATTGAATTTTCGCCACCAACATCCGAAAAACTTTCGATTTTTTCAGTATTCGCAAGATCAAATCTATCAAGATATGAAACCGCAAGCTCTCTGAAAATATAATCTATAATCGAAGTCGCATTCTTGATTGAATCATTGCCCTCTACTTCGCCAGAAGGCTCAAACCTTGTTCCGACAAAAGCATCAACATATTCTTGTAAAGGCACACCATATTGAAGGCCAATTGAAGTAGATATTGCAAAATTATTCATAAGGCTTCGGAATGCCGCGCCTTCTTTATGCATATCAATAAATAATTCACCTAGCTCACCATCATCAAATTCACCAGTATGAAGATATACTTTATGGCCGCCTACTTTTGCTTTTTGAATATAGCCTTTGCGTCTATCTGGAAGTTTTTGTCTTATATTAGGTCTTTCAACATATTTTTCGACAATTTTTTCAACTTCTATTTCTACTCTCTCTATGCGTGGTTCAGGTTCATAATTTTCAAGATAGCTAAAGTCCTTATCATATGAATTTTCAAGATTATTATTTGATTCAAATTTCAAAGATGACCATTTATTATTTATTGCATTTTCAATTAAATTAGAAAAATCAAATTCATTTTCATATAAATCATTTGCTGAAATTTCGAATAAATCTGATTTTATAGTTTTTGCAAGTAAATTATAATATTCTATAATCAAAGAGAAATCATCTTGCTTAATTATATCGATTTCATTTCCAATTCCAAAAGCCCATTCATTTGCAATATTTATTTGATTTTCAGTAAATCCTAGCTTTTTAAGTATATCAATATTACCTTGCCAGACTTCATTAATTGAAACACCTAATATATCGGCGCATACATCATAGCCAAGATTAATTGGCGAAATCACTTCTTCAATGCTATTTGAATAAGAAATTGCTTCATGGATTGCAACAATAGCATCATCATCAAAGCCTTTTTCTGCTAAAATTTGATAATTAATACTTGGGCATTCAATAAGGTTACGATTGCCTAGAATTGCGGTCTTAAGCTCATAATTATCATTTAAAATATTATTCATTGCATCAATAATATCAATTTTAAATTCCGCAGCACCAACAGATTTAAGCTTTTTAAGGCTTTTGATAGGGAATAGTCCAATAGATTCAGAATTAGCGATAATATTGATTAAATTACTGGATTCAATTGAGAAAATATTATCAAATCTATTGATAGTTTCAGTAATATTATAAGCAAAATCATATGCTTGTTGGTATTTTATGCCTTGTTTAAGTATAGCCGCCGCAAAGCCAGTAAGGCCAATTGATGTTTTGGAGTTTTCAATAGATAAAATTTCGATATCAAGGGCAAATAACTCAAAATCAAATTTCTTATTAAATACATAATTAGCAAGATTTAATGTCCAGCCATTTTCAGGTTTAATATAATTATTAAAATAAAGACTTCTTAAATTACCTCTTTTGATATTCTCACAAATTAAGTTTATTTCAGCATCTAAAAGACCTTTTGTATTTAATTTTATATCAAGGAACAAATTCTCATTCTTTGATTCATAATCATGTTTAATTGCTTCACCGGCAATAATTTGCCTAATCTGCTTATATGAAATCCCTCTATCGATTGCTTTGGCAACCGCTTTTGCAAGTACAGGATTATTTCTAGGATTATCATGGCCGCTTCCAACCGACCTTGATAATGCACTATTAATTTCATCGATTGATTTATTATAAGCCTTTATGCCGCTTAATTCTGCAAGCTTGAGAGAGTTTTTCTTTTCATTATTTTGAAAAAGACTTTCTAAATCCTCTTTATTGGCGCTTGTAATTATCGACTTTTTCAGCTTGGGACCTAGTGAATTAGGGCAAATTCTATGGTTATAAATAGCAATTTGCAAATATTCTAAGATTTCATCTTGGATTATAGTATCCGTGCGATTGCTAATACTAGTTTTAATTTGTTTTATAATGAAGTTTTGAAAATCTATAGCATCAGAATTATTTTCATAGATTGCTTTTAAGCTATCTAGATTTAAACTAATTGGTGCATTTATAAAAATTTGATTGCCATAATCATCAATTGCTATTTCACGATTAGCAAATATTGGAAAATTAAAACCATTGTGTTCATTAGCTTTTTTAATTTTTTCAAGCTTTAATAAAACATCTATGTTTTGATTTTGATTTTCCATAGCTTAAACAATCTTTCAGACGAATCACTTTTCTAATTTTTTGCCTAAAATCAGCATTTAGCAAGCTATTTTTTTCTAAAGCTAAGAATAATTACCATCTTATCTGCACTATTATAGTTTTATTTTTTACCTGATTAATGTAATAGATAACTTGTTAAAAAATGCTAGATTCTTAGCTTTAATTTTGTAAAGAGAATTACCGTGATCAAAAAAATTTTTACATGGTGGAATGGTGCTACTATTGGCGCATTATTTGATATTAATCGTCGCGCTAAAAAAGTTGGTGAAGATGAATATGGTAATTCTTATTATGAAGAACCACTTGCGACAATTGAAGGCAGAAAGCGCCGCTATGTAATTTATAATGGCTATGCCGAGGCGTCTAAAGTGCCTGTTGATTGGCATGGTTGGTTACATTATACTTTTGACAACACACCAATTGAAGAGCCTTTTAAACTTAAAGAGTTTGAGAAGCCACATCGTCCAAACTTAACTGGTACTATTTTCGCTTCACGTCCAAAAAATAGTATTGCCAATATTTCAAAAGAAAATAATGCAAAAACTGGTCTTGGCTACGATTCTTGGACTCCTTCAGAGTAGATAATGAATAAGAAAAGTCTCTATATTGGCGTTGCATCTATTATAGGTGTTTGTGGATTATATTTTGGTATAAGCTCAAACTTAATTGCGCAGCCAATAGATCAACAAATTCCAGTTGTTGGGACAGAAAGCTTAACCCCTGAATCACAAAACAATACTCAAGAGCCATCTGGTATTGATTCTGAATTAGGAACGATTCAAGAATCAGACGTTAAAGAAGTTGAGCCTGCACTTCGTGTTGAAGGTGATGGTGAGTGGACAGCGCCTGATAGCAATAATAATGCAAATGTTAATACTGAAGGCGTAAATCTTCCAAAATTAACTGCGCCAACAATTCCGATTATTTCTATAAATCAATTATTTCCGCCAGATAGCTTTGTTCTTGGAGAAGAAAAAAAGATTTCAAGAGATATAAAAGGTACTTCTGCTTTATTTGTCGGTATTAATCGTGAAACTGGTTATTTATTAAATTTCAGAGTGCCAGTAGGTACTAGTGTAAATTTTGAAGGCCTTAATATCAAAGTTTCAGGCTGTTTTCACTCGCATCCAGAAGATCCTTTAGAATCTTGGGCTTATGTTGATATTGTAGAAAATAATTTAGACTTAAGACAACAGATTGCGGTTATTCCTGCACGCGATAGGCAAAGACGCAAACAAAAGCTTGAAAATGCGATGGTTAAGCATGGCTGGATTATGGCCTCTAGCCCGAATGTTACGCCAATAGATCATCCAATTTATGATGTAAAATTATTGACTTGTGAAGGCGGAATTATGCCACTGGTTCAAAATAATACTATGCCTGCAAATGGTAAAAAACCTAATAAACCAAAACTAACTGCGACCAAAGCTAAAGAAGAAGCGCCTGTGGCAGTTGAAGAAGCTGTTGCACCACCTGCTACTCAAGAAGCCGAAGTTAGATAGAATTTATATATTCTTGCGGAAAAACTAAGTTGTCTTTTTGGCTATTTAATAATAAAAATGAAAATTCTTTTCTTGATATTTCAATTAATCCAAATTGCTCAAGATGTGGATTGTGGAATTGCGCATCAAGTAAGCTATAATTAGCAAAATCTAATGCTTCGACAAGTTTAATTAGTGCGATTTTACTTGCATTTGTTTTGGTACTAAACATGCTTTCACCAAAAAAAGCTGAGCCCATGCTTATGCCATACAATCCACCAATAAGTATATTATCATCCCATACTTCTATTGAATGGGCGTGACCATTTTGATGCAATTCACAGTATAAATTAATGATGGAATTATTTATCCATGTTTCCGTGCGCTTTGCATTTAAAGAAGCACATGAATGTATAGTCTGACGAAAATCTTTATTACAGGTAATTCTATAATTAGTATTTTTATAAAAACGATTTAAGCGCTTTGGAATATGAAATTCTTTTATTGGAATTATACCACGGTATAAAGGGTCAATAATCTCTATTTCCAGAGAATTTCGACCCTTTGCCATAGGAAATAATCCTAGCCTATACAATTCCAATAATTGTTCAGAACCAAAATAATTTTCCATAAATTATTTATCGGTTTGTTCTTCCATCCATTTTTCAAGCCAGTGAATATTATAATTTCCGTTAATAATATCTTGGTTTTGAATTAGTTTTTGGAATAATGGAGTAGTAGTTTTAGTTCCTGTAATAACCATTTCGCCCAAAGCACGCTTTAAACGCATTAAGCATTCAGTACGATTATTGCCATGAACAATAAGTTTACCAATCAAACTATCATAATATGGCGGTATTTTATAGCCGGCATAAATCGCAGAATCTAAGCGAACACCTAAGCCACCCGGTGCATGAAAATCAATAATTTTCCCTGGTGATGGCGCAAAAGTTTCTGGATCTTCGGCATTAATACGGCATTCAATAGCAACGCCATTAAATTTAACATCTTCTTGAGTGAAAGATAAAGGGAGACCTGCGGCAATCCTGATTTGCTCTCTCACAAGATCAATACCTGTAATTGCCTCGGTAACTGGATGCTCTACTTGAAGGCGCGTATTCATTTCAATGAAATAGAATTCACCATTCTCATAAAGGAATTCAATAGTCCCAACACCCAAATAACCAAG
Source organism: uncultured Caulobacteraceae bacterium (assembly GCA_964443435.1). Taxonomy (GTDB): domain Bacteria; phylum Pseudomonadota; class Alphaproteobacteria; order Caulobacterales; family Aquidulcibacteraceae; genus Pseudaquidulcibacter. Next base: position 6,523 of record CAYUCW010000032.1, read on the forward strand.
TGTTTTAATTGCTTTTACAACTATATCACCAATTGCATCACGCTCTTTAGAAGATAGTGCAGGGGAAGGGGCTTCCTCTAGTACTTTTTGGTGGCGACGTTGCAAAGAGCAGTCTCTTTCACCGAGATGCACAACATTACCAAAACTATCGGCAACTACTTGAATTTCAATATGTCTTGGTAAAGTAAGATATTTTTCAAGATATACAGTATCATCACCAAATGCATTCTTAGCTTCTGAGCGCGCAGTAGAAATAGCATTCAATAATTCTTCTTTAGTTTGGGCAAGTTTCATACCCCTGCCACCGCCCCCAGAAGAGGCTTTAACTAAAACTGGATAACCAATTTTACCAGCAATCTCTAAAGCTTCTTCTTCACTAGAAACCGCACCATCAGAACCAGGAACAACAGGAATTCCCGCCGCCGCAACCGCAGCTTTTGCAGTAATCTTATCACCCATCATTTTAATATGGTCAGAAGTTGGGCCAATAAATTTAATGCCATGTGCTTCTACGATTTCTGCAAATCTTGCATTTTCAGAAAGGAAGCCATAACCTGGATGCACTGCTTGCGCGCCAGTAATTTCACATGCACTAATAATCGCTGGAATATTTAAATACGATAAAGTACCAGATGGCGGGCCAATACAAACGCTTTCATCGGCAAGGCGAACGTGCATAGCGTCAGAATCTGCGGTAGAATGAACCGCAACTGTTGAAATGCCCATTTCTTTACAAGCTCTATGAATACGTAGAGCAATTTCGCCACGATTAGCAATTAGAATTTTATCAAACACGGTGCAGCTCGTTATTCTATTACGCAAAGATTTTCGCCAAATTCAACTGGCTGTCCATCTTTTACTAAAATCTCTTTTACTGTGCCTGAAGCAGTTGAGTTTACTGCATTCATAGTTTTCATTGCTTCAATAATAAATAATTGTTGGCCTTCTTTAATTTTATCGCCAACTTGTACGAATTGTTTTACGCCTGGTTCTGGTGAAAGATACACAGTACCAACCATAGGAGAAGTTAAATAATTTTTATTAGCTTCGGGTGCTTTTGGTGCAGCAGGCGCTTCAATCGGCGCAGCAGCAGGAGCAGGCGCAGCAGCCACAGGAGGTGCAGAATAAGATTGCACTTGAGCAACCACATTATTGGTTCTAGCTACTTTAATTTTAGTACCATTATAATCGATTTCGATTTCGCTCAATTCGCTATCGCAAAGTATCTTTGCTAAATCTTTTACTAGTTTTGTATCGAAGCCGTTCGTCGGCATAAGCATCTCCAGACATTAGTTTGAATCGAATTTATGAAAATTCTTTATAGATTATTATATAATTTTCCAACTATTTAGCGCACTTAGCATTATTTAACAAATTGCTTTATACCATTTAGTGCAATTTCGTATGATTTTACACCAAATCCTGCAACTATTGCGTTTGCAGTAGGTGCTATATAGCTGTGATGACGGAATTCTTCTCTTTTAGAAGGATTAGAAATATGAACTTCAATAATAGCGCCTTCAAATGCTTTAAGGGCGTCATGAATGGCAACTGAAGTATGGGTAAATGCAGCGGCATTAATAATAATACCTTTTGCATTCTGCCTTGCTTCATGAATCCATTCAATAATTTCACCTTCATGATTTGATTGAACAAAAACAATTTTTAAATCAATAGATTGTGCAATTTTTTCACAATTTGCTTTAACGTCATCAAGTGTCTGAGAACCATAAATATGTGGTTCTCTTTGCCCCAAGAGATTAAGATTAGGTCCATTAATTATATAAATAGTATCTGACATTTTTTGCATTATTCTTTATAAGTCTATTTAATTTCTTTACTTAAATCTATAATAAGAAATTTATTATAGTTCAAAACGGTTTTAAAATGCAAATAAGTTTAAATGGACAGAATTTTGAGCTTAAAGACTCAACGAATCTAACCGAATTAATTGCACTATTAGGTTTAGAACCTAAAAGTCTTGCGATTGAGTTAAATAAAGAAATCGCAGTTAAATCTGTTTGGGAAGAAACCTATATAAATGAAGGCGATGTGATTGAACTTGTTCAATTTGTTGGTGGCGGATAATGAATAATAATGATAATTGGACTGTTGCAGGGCGTAATTTTAGTTCGCGCCTTATTATTGGTACTGGTAAATATGCTTCATATGAGCAAAATTATCTTGCGGCAAAGGCTTCTGGTGCAGAAATAGTTACCGTAGCAATTAGACGAGTTAACCTAACTGATAAAACGCAACCACGCTTAACTGATTTTGTAAAACCTGAAGATTTTACGTTTTTGCCAAATACTGCAGGATGCTTTACTGCGGAAGATGCATTAAGAACATTAAGGCTTGCCCGCGAAGCAGGTGGCTGGAACTTGGTTAAATTAGAAGTTCTTTCAGACCAAAAAACTCTTTATCCTGATATGGCAGAAACTTTAAATGCTACTAAGATTCTTGTGAAAGAAGGCTTTGATGTAATGGTTTATGCTTCTGATGACCCTGTATATGCTAAAAAGCTTGAAGATGCAGGGGCGGCGGCAATTATGCCATTAGGCGGCCTTATAGGTTCAGGGCTTGGTGTTCAAAACCCAATAAATATTAGACTTATAATTGAAAACGCAAGAATTCCAGTTCTTGTAGATGCAGGTGTCGGCACCGCATCTGATGCCACTATTGCAATGGAATTAGGCTGTGATGGTGTGTTAATGAATACTGCAATTGCCGAAGCCAAAGATCCAATTCTAATGGCAAGCGCAATGAAGCACGCAGTTATAGCAGGGCGCGAAGCTTATTTAGCAGGACGTATGGGTAAAAAGAAATATGCGGACCCTTCAAGCCCGCTCGCAGGGCTTATCTAGGATTTTGAAGCTTGTGCAATTAATGAGTCAATTTCTTCCTTCGCATATCCACTTATAAGTTTGCCATTAATTACAAATCCTGGAGTGCCTGAAATACCTAATTCTTGCGCTTCATTACGAATATTTTCTATATATTCTGATACTTCAGGCTTATTCATATCAGCCTGTAGCTTTGTAACATCAATGCCAACGCCCTGTGCTATTTGAAGTATCTGCGTAAGATCTAAATCACCGCCCGCAGACATTAAAGCGCGATGCAAAGCAATATATTTACCTTGATTATGTGCGGCATAAGCAGCTTTTGTTGCGATTACTGAATTATCACTTAAAATTGGAAGCTCTTTAAAAATAAAGCGATAATCCTTATTTTTATCCATAAGTTCCTTAATATATGGCGCAGCTGCATGGCAATAACCACAGCGATAATCAAAATATTCAATTATTGTAACTTTGGCATTTGAGGGTCCAAAACTTAGCTTGGCATTATTATTAGAGATTTTTGTAAAATTACTGGCGATAGCTTCATTTTTTTCACGCATTTGTAATGCTTGATATGATTCACTTGCATCCGCTAAAATTTTTGGATCTGAAATTAAAGTATCACGAACAAGAATTCTAACGGCTTCTTGTTGTTCCTTAGTAAGGCTAGAAAGTGCATTATTATTTGAAGATTGAATGACGCTTTTTTCTTCTTGCTTATTTTGATTGCAAGCAGCAATAGGCAAAAGTGCCAAAGCTATAAAAATAAACTTCTTCATAATGATTCCTAAATAATGATTCTAATTTAATAAATATTATAGCTTTAATTAATATTACGTGAACTAGCCATTTTTGCGACAAGTGGATCTGTAATAGAAATAATATCCGCTGCTCTTCGCCATGATGGAGTTGTACGTTCAAGATTTTTAACTGCGGCTTGTGCAAACCTATTAGCGCGTGAATAATCACCTAAATTATAGGCTTCTTCGGCTGTAGCTAAACGTGCAAGTCCTGGCTTATTTTGTCTATCTGCAATAACCGCTAGTTGATTCCATGCAAATGCGTTTTCGTCATCAAGAATAAGCGCATTTCTTAATTGCTCCTCAGCAATTTTGTATTTTTCAGGGATTTCAGAATTAATTAAAGCGCGTGCATAACCGATTCGTAGAAGTTCCTCATTTGGTGCAAGTTCGACACTTTTTTTATAATATGAAACCGACTCATTTGGCATGTCATTTTCATATAAAATTTGCCCCATTAACTCTTGGAAATAAGGATTATTAGGTTCTTCCCTTATAAGGCTTTCCGTGGTTTCTCTTGCAAGTTTCAAGTCAGGGGCACGATAAAACGCAATTGCGCGTGCATATCTTGCAGCTTTTGATTTATCTTTAAATGGATATTTTCTAAAGGTTTGTTCTTGCGTATTCACAAAACCAAAAATTTTAGCTTGCATCATTTCAAATTGATGTAAGGTCTCCAAGTCTTCTGTATTATTTTTATAAGGACTTTGGTTAGCTCTTGTTGTTAAAGCAGAAATTCTTTGTGACGAAAGTGGATGCGATCTAAAATAAGGTTGCCTTCTTTGTTCGGTCATTACCTCCATATAGCGGAATTTTTCAAAGAATTCGACAATGCCATTTGCAGATTGTTTTGTAGCTTCTAAATAGCTTAAGGCCGCTTGGTCGGCGCTTGCTTCTTGAACCCTTGAATAGGCCAGATAATCTAAAATTGCGAATTGCTGCGAACTTGCCAATAGTGCCGCACCTGCACCAGCTTCACCCGCCGCCATTGCAATAAGGCCAAGGGCCATTGTTATATAAGATCTTTTTGTGACATTATTTATTTCAATGCTTGAGCGTGCCAAATGTGCGCCGGCAATATGGCCGGTTTCATGGGCAATAACGCCTTTTAGCATATTTGGTGTTTTAGATTCCAAAATTATGCCAGTGTGCAAAAACATTTTTTGACCACCGCTTACAAATGCATTTAAGCTTTTATCGCCAATTATATAAATATCGACGTCCTTTGGTTTTAAACCTGCAACTGAAAAAATAGGATCACTATACTCTCTTAGGTGTTTTTCAATTTCTGCATCACGAATAATTGATTGTGCCGCAACACTATTAGTAACAAATGCAGCGATAGTTAAAGCTATGAAAAAGCTTTTAAGATTATTTTTAATAGTGCGTTTATGCTTCAATAACTCTGACCTATTTATAATTTTCTAATATAAACGATTAAATTATTTTGATAAATTAAAATAATGCAATATTTGCATTATTGTTGAATATTAAATTCTAATTTTGAAACATCATAACCATTATATTTGGCAATATTCAAAATTTCATCTAATTTAGTTTGATCTATTTTTCTATCTCTTGAAAGAATCCAAAGATATTTTCCGCTTGGTGTACCCACAAGTGCATGTTTATAATCATCATTATAGAGTATATAATAATTTCCTTCACCTTGTGGTAAAGGGATTGGTGCAAAATTTACAAAAAACACCGAATTATTAGTTCCGATAATAGGCTTGGCTTTGCCATTTGCAACCTGTTTCTTTAAGCTATCTTTTTTAAAACAAGTATTTTTGACTTTGACATAATCTTTAATTGCTTGGTATTCAGCCGTCACATTTATACAATTTTTTTCAAAGCGATTAGGCAATCTAGCTATTTCATACCAAGTACCAGTATAACGCGATATTTCTATCGCGCTTACAGGTTTTAATTTAATATTAGTATCGCGATAAGAAGGGTAAGTGTCGCAACTAGATACAATGAAACTTAGGCATAATAAAATTTTAAATAAGTTTTTCATGCCTAAGAATACCTATTCATTGCCAAATAATTTTGATGCATTCCTTGCCCACCAACCCGTTTTCTTACGGAAATTAGGGGTAGAATTGGCTTCTTCAGAAGTTTCCCCTGCATCGGCCGCAATTGTTTCTTTTGGAGCAGGCTCAGATTTAACTTCAATTTTAGGCTCAACATCAATGGTTTCTGAACTGACTTCTATAGGTTTTGCAACCGGCTTTTTACGGGTTCTAGGTTTAGGCTTTTTAACTTCAGTTTCTTCGGCTTGAACCTCTAAGGATTCATTGCTTATAGATTCATTATTTTCCTGCTGAATATTTTCAGAGCCAATAGATTCTGGAGTATTGTTTTCTGAGGATTCATTTGAATTATCAGGATTTTCAGAATTTGTTAAATCACCAAAATCTCTACGATTTCTTCCACCGCGTCTACCTCTACGGCGTCTTTTCATATTTTCGCGTAAAGTGCGTGTTTCTTGAGTTTCAGAATTATCAGCAGATTCAGTTGTTTCGTTTTCATCGTCTTCATTAGAAACAATTTCTTCTGAATTTTCATCATTAGTTTCAGAAGAATTATTCTCGTCAGAATTAAGATTACGTTTATTTCTTCTTTTATTTCTGCGGCGCTTATTACGAATATTTGAAGTTTCGCCTTCAGTTTCTTCTTCAGAAGTTTCGATGATTTCTTCTTCTGGTTCATCCACACCATCATCTTCAGAAGTATCAACCGCGCTCGAAATATCTTTAATATAATTAAAGTTAAACTCAGGTTCATCAAGATCTTCGCCAATGTTTAATACATCAATTTCATAATGCGAATTTGGCATGCTTGAAGAAGCAAGTATTTTAACAATTATATTACGGCTTGCTTCAAGGTGTGCAATATGGGCGCGTTTTTCATTAAGTAAGAATGAAGCTGTTTCATTATCAGCATTAATAAGAATTTCACTTCCTTTCTTGCCGCCTAAAATAGTTTCAATTTCTCTTATGATTTGTGTTGATGTTGAAGAAGCCGAACGAACACGACCAAAGCCATTACAATGCTCACATACATGGCTTGAACCTTCTAGAATACCTGTTCTTCTTCTTTGTCTTGAAATTTCCATAAGCCCGAAATTAGAAATTTTGCCCATTTGGACGCGTGCTCTATCGAAACGTAATGCATCTTTAACACGCTTTTCGACAGCTCTATCATTGCGCGGCTCTTCCATATCAATGAAATCGATTACAATAAGGCCAGCCAAATCGCGCATACGCATTTGTCTTGCAACTTCATCAGCCGCTTCAAGATTTGTTTTTAATGCTGTTTGCTCAATGCTACGTTCTTTAGTTGATTTACCGCTATTAACGTCAACCGCAACCAAAGCTTCGGTTTGATTAATAACAATATAGCCTCCTGATTTAAGCTGCACTATGCCAGAATGTATATTTTTAAGCTTATCATCTACACTTAAAAGAGAATAAAGAGGTGTCGTATTTTTATATTGATGAACTTTGCGAGTGTGGCTTGGGATAAGCATTTTAACAAAGTCTTTTGCTTCTTTATATGCACTTTCACCCTCAATGATAATAGAGCCTACATCTTTATTATATAAATCGCGAATAGCACGTTTTACTAAGCTTTCTTCTTCATGAATTTTTGTCGGGGCAACAGATTCAAGAGTTCTTGTTCTTATATCGTCCCATAGGCGTAATAAATATTCATAGTCGCGCTTAATTTCAGTTTTATTTCTTTTTGCGCCAGCAGTTCTTATAATAAGGCCCATGCCTTTTGGAACATGTAAATCAGAAACAATAGTTTTAAGTCTTTTTCTATCGCCAACTGCGGTAATTTTACGTGAAATTCCGCCACCTCTTGGGGTGTTTGGCATAAGAACGCAATATCGTCCGGCTAAAGATAAATAGGTTGTTAAAGCCGCGCCTTTATTTCCACGCTCTTCTTTTACAGCTTGAACAAGCATAATTTGACGACGTTTTAAAACATCTTGAATTTTATATTTGCGATTTAATGCACGTCTTGCTCTTTGAGTTTCATCATCATCATCGGGAAAATCTTCATCAACATGTGCCGCTTCTTCAGCAAGAAGTGCTTCTTTATCAGCAACAGGTATTTGATAATAATCAGGGTGAACTTCTGAAAATGCTAAAAAGCCGTGTCTTTGATTCCCAAAATCTACAAAGCAAGCCTGTAATGATGGTTCTACACGTGTTACTTTTGCTAAGTAAATATTACCTCTTAATTGTAATCTTGCCTTAGTCTCTACATCAAACTCTTCGATATCTTGTCCATTAAGAACGACTACCCGGGTCTCCTCTGCATGAGCAGCATCGATTAACATTGTTTTTGACATTTGAAAAAACTCCTAAGAGTATTCGAAAATAATCTGCTGAGCGCGGAACAAAACTGTTCGCTGCTAATGCAGAGTTAAAAGGAATACTCGTATATATGATTGAATTGTTTGTGTTTGAGGCAGTATAAATATTTGATACAAAGTTATTGCTATTATTTAATCCATAAAAAATAATACCATTGTCTATAGTATTAAGAATTAATCTAACAAAAACCTGCACCATAATTGTGCCTCGAAAAAAATTGCCATACGGCTATAAAAATAATGCAATTTTAATTTTGTGATAAACCAATCTGGTTTTATTAGGATACTAATTTTCACGCAATTTTAATTGCAATAAATAGATTTAGATATGATTTGTAAAATATGCAATAGTTTAGTTAAGATAAACCGCTTATCCATACATATATATGCATCACAATTTTTACATATTTGAGCATAAATCTCTATACAGTGGAAAAAGTATTGTTTTTAACAATAGAATCTTGAAATAGTTTATTATGGTCGAAATTATAAAAAACAACAAAAATAAGCTAATTATTTTTATATTATTAGTTATTTTCTCGTGTATTTCAATGTTGTTAATACGCCAAAATGCGAATGCGCAAATATTTGGAAGCGCAAATTCTGGCTTGCCTAAAATTCAATCAATAAGAAGTGATTTTAAAAATAATATTACTGAATTAACAATTAGATCTGACAAAAGTCTTGAATATAGAATATTTTCAATCAGCGAACCAAGCCCAAGACTTGTAATTGATTTCAATAAACTAGACTGGAGTTTTAATAAAAATCGGGCAGGGGTATTGGCTGGCTCTGGCGTTATAAATCAAATTCGATTTGCCCATAAATCTGAAACCCAATCACGAATAGTATTAGATTTAAAAACTCCTGTTTCGATAGTTTCACAAAAGCTAGAAGGTGGAAATAATAATAAATTATTGAAAATTGCTATTTCTGGCTCAAACTATCAAAATTTTGCGCAAATAAATTCTAAATCACCAAAAGCACAACCAATTACAAAGCAAGCAATACCACCTTCCAATAAAAGATTTACAATTGTTATTGATGCCGGGCATGGCGGAAATGACCCTGGTGCCCTTGGTTTTACAAAAGGTGTGTTTGAAAAACAAATTACGCTTGCAAGTTCAATAACGCTGGCGCGTATTTTAGAAAGAAACCCTAAATATCGCGTTGTTTTAACTCGTAATAATGATAGTTTTTTATCATTAGAAAAAAGAATTGTAATCGCAAGAGATCAAAAAGCCGATTTGTTTATTTCATTGCATGCTGATGCCGCGCCGGCAAATTCTGGGGCACATGGCGCAACTGTGTATACACTTTCTGAAAGTGGTGGTGATAGATCCCGAAAATTATTGCAAAGAGATAATTGGAACACAAATGCTCAGGCAAGCGCTAAAGATAATGTTGTAAGTGAAATTTTGAAAGATTTAACCCATAGAGATACTAAAAACCAGTCCGCAATTTTTGCAGAAATTCTTTTGAATAATCTTAGACCAGTTGGCCCATTAACCTCTAGCTCTCATAGACGTGCGGGATTCTTTGTTTTGCTTTCACCAACTGTTCCTGCAGTTCTTTTTGAAATGGGATTTGTAACAGATGAAAGAGATGAAAAAAGGCTTTTAAATTCGAATTTTAGGAATGGGCAAATGGCGGCAGTTGCAAAGTCTATTGATGCCTATTTTAACCGTCCAAACATAAGTAATAATAAGTAAATCAATGTAAAATATCAGACCAACTATAATTCCTTATTGCTGCAATTATTTTTTTATGCGATTGGCGATAATGAATCATTTAGGTTCAATTTAATTTTTAGGCGTTTTTATGCGTGGTTTTGTAAAATATAGTTTAATTGCTTTTTTATCCTTAATTGCGATAGGAGTGATGAGTGCGGTTTATTTTCTTTATTTAGCGCTTTCAACTTTACCAGATCACCAAAATCTTGCTTCTTTCCAGCCCTCAATTTCCAGCCGTGTATATTCATCTGAGGGAAAGCAAATAGGCTTATTTGCAAGACAAAACCGTAGCTTTGTTCCTATTGATGCCATTCCTAATCATGTGATTGGTGCATTCATGGCGGCAGAGGATAAGGATTTTTATACTCACTCTGGCGTTGATCCAATGGGCATTGCAAGGGCGATAATTTATAATATTACAAGCGTAGGTGAAGGCCGTCGGATGCAGGGCGCATCAACTATTACTCAACAAGTTGCCGAAAACGTAATGACTGGTTCACAAGCAAAAAGACGTGGACTTGATAAATATATTTCAAAACTTCAAGAAGCTTTGATTTCTATTCGTATTGAATCATTATTATCCAAAGATAAAATTATCGAAATCTATTTAAACCAAATTTTCTTGGGCTTTAGATCTTATGGCGTTGAATCTGCTTCACAAACTTATTTTGGTAAATCTGTAAAAGATGTAACCCTTTCAGAAGCTGCATACCTTGGTGCACTACCAAAAGCCCCAAATAATTATAATCCAATTACTAATAGACAAAAAGCTCTAGAGCGTAGAAATTGGGTTTTGGGTCGTATGGTTGCCAATGGTTTTATCACTAATTCACAGGGTAAATCTGCAATGCAAGATCCTTTGGATTATAAACCAAATCCAAGAGGGTCATGGACACAATCTGATGCCGGTGAGTTTGTTGAAGAAGTAAGGCGTGATTTAATAAGACGCTTTGGCCCTGATGCGCCTTATTCAAGAGGTTTTATTATAAGAACAACTGTTGATTTGAATGCTCAAAAACTTGCGCGCGAAGCCTTGCAGCGCGGACTTGATAGAGTTAATCCAAATCGCGTTAGAGGTTTTAAAGGTGCAGTTGGTCTTTTAACAATTGATTCAAACTGGCCACAAAAACTTGCAAATGCAAAATATTGGAAGCCCGATGCGCGTGCCAAGCTTGCAATAGTTATGGACGGTGCACAATCTTATGGTTTGCAAGAAGGAACAAAAGTTCCTATTCCTCAAGCTGATAAAGATTGGGCTTTACGTTCATCAAAGCCTTTATCAGATGGTCAAATTGTTTGGCTTGGAAGACGTGATGATAGATCTTATCAATTACAGAGAGCGCAAGCGGTTCAAGGTGCAATAGTTTCCTTAAATGCTAAAACTGGTGCAGTAATTGCAATGGCTGGTGGTTATGATGCAGAGGATTCTGGATTTAATCGCGCGACACAAGCAAAAAGACAACCTGGTTCAAGCTTTAAGCCGATTATTTATGCGGCTGGCCTAGAGCAAGGAATGACACCAAATACTAAAATCTCGGATTCAAGAATTCAAGGGGGCGGTTGGGGTCCTGAAAACTCTGATAGACGCTATTATGGCATTATAACATTAAAGCAGGCGCTTGTTTTATCACGTAATACTGTAACCGTTAGAATTGCTCGTAAAATTGGAATGCGCCGCGTTGCAGATTATGCACGAAGATTTGGTGTTTATAAAGACTTGCCGAATGACCTAACAATGGCTCTTGGCGCAGGTGAAACAACTGTTCTAAGAATGACTTCTGGCTTTAGTGTTTTCCCGAATGGCGGAAGATATGTCCCTCCTGTTTATTATGACAGGCTTCAAGATTCTAGCGGTAATACGGTTTGGCGTTCAGATAGACGTACATGTGTTGGCTGCAATGTTGATTATGACCCTAATGGCCCCGCACCAAGCATAGAGCCTTGGGGTACACAGGTTATAAGTGCAAGAACATCATGGGAAATGATAGATATTCTTAAAACTGCGGTTACTTCTGGAACTGGTCGTGCGGCGCAATTTAGCCATGAAGTAGGTGGCAAAACTGGTACAACTAATGATTCAAAAGATGTTTGGTTTGTTGGCTTTACACCATCATACTCTACTGGTGTTTATGTTGGTTATGATATTCCTCGCACTATTTATTCTGGTGCAGCGGGTGGTACTGTATCGGCGCCAATATTCAAAGATTACATGATGAATTTCTTGGCTGATAAACCAAATGAAAAGTTTGTCGCTTCACCTGAAGTATTAAAAGAAATTAGTGCCGAAGAAAGATTAAATTTACTGTCTAATCTACAGACAAGATCTAATTCAAAACCTGGCGCTAAAAAAGAAGCTGACAAGCCAATATTATAGTCAATTATAAGGTATTAAAATGAAAGCCGAACTATTGGCTCTAAAAGAGGATATAAGTCGTTCTATTGAATTGCTGCGTCGTAGATTAAATTATGATGAAGCGACAAGGCGAATTGATGAAATTGAAGCCCTAAGCCACAACCCTGATTTTTGGAATTATCCCGAAAAAGCGCAAATAATAATGCGTGAAAAAAATGGTATAGAGGGCGCAATCAATGATATTAAATATTTAGAATCTGCTCTTAATGATAATCTAGAGCTTGCAGAGCTTGCAGAATTAGAAGGCGATGATGAGCTAATTAATGAAGCTGAAAACGCCTTAAAAGCAGCGCATAAAGTCGCACATCTTGCCGAGATCAAAGCATTATTATCTGGTGAAGCTGATAAAAATGACTGCTATATAGAGATAAATGCAGGGGCAGGTGGTACAGAAAGCCAAGATTGGGCTTCTATGTTACGTAGAATGTATATGCGATGGGCAAATTCTCGTGGATTTGAAACTCAATTAATTGATGAGAATGATGGTGAAGAAGCGGGCATTAAATCTTGTACCTTATTGGTCAAAGGTGAAAATGCTTATGGCTGGCTTAAAACTGAAGCCGGTGTACATCGCCTTGTAAGAATTTCACCATTTGATTCAAACGCAAGAAGGCATACTAGCTTTTCAAGTGTTTGGATTTATCCCGTTGTTGACGATAATATTGAAGTTGAAATTCAAGAAAAAGATGTTCGTGTTGATACTTATCGTGCTTCTGGTGCAGGTGGTCAACACGTAAACAAAACCGATTCGGCAATAAGGCTTACGCATATTCCAACAGGTATTGTTGTAGCTTGTCAGCAAGATAGATCCCAACATAAAAACAGGGATATTGCTTGGAAAATGCTAAGAGCGCGCATTTATGAGCAAGAGCTTCAAAAAAGAGAAGCCGCATCCCAAGCTTTAGAAGATCAAAAAACCGATATTGGTTGGGGACATCAAATCAGATCTTATGTTTTACAACCTTATCAATTAGTGAAAGACCTTAGAACCAATTATGAAACATCTGATACTTCTGGTGTCTTAGATGGCGATCTTGATGAATTTATGGCGGCATCACTTGCCCAAAGAGTTACAACACTCGCCGATCAATAAGCACAAAAAAAGGTCACTAAAGTAAATCTTTATAGTGACCTTTAATTTATAATTGAATTTTAAAAACTAAGCGGCTTCTTGCTCAGAATTTTCACTAATATCTAATTTCTCATTAGCATCATCAGTATTTGTTTTTGCTTTTTTAGCTCTTGTAGTTTTAGCTTTAGTAGTATCAATAATATCTGCTTTTTCATCTTTTGGCGCTTCGATTGCAATTGATGCAGCTGCCATAGGATCCGAAACGCGTTTAGAACGACCTTCAAACACGCCGCCTTCTTCAATAATCAATACAGAATGAATAAGATCGCCAGTAATATTACCAGAGCCAGCAAGTAAAATCGTACGTGCTGTAACATTGCCACTTACTTTACCGCGAATAGTCGCAGTCTCTGCAACAACATTGCCAGTAATAACGCCTTCAGCACCAACACTTAAAACAGCACAACGAACATCGCCTTCGATTGTACCTTCTACAGTTAAATCACCAACAGTAACAAAAGAACCTGAAACTACTGCTTCTTTACTGATTGAAGAGCTAGCAGGCTTTACAATTGGCTTTTCATTTATAGTTTCTGAACTAGCCGGTGTAGTAACTATTACAGCTTCTTCAAAACTTACTTTGGACTTTCTGCCCCACATAGTAACCTCTTTCTAAAATTCTTTAGTGCTTAATTAATGACTTAATTATATTTAGCAAGTCGGTAAATATAAAAAATTCTTACAAATGCAGTTAAATTTAATTTATTCTATAATTATCACAATTTTGAGACTTCTGACAAAACTTCTTCAATATGGCCGGGAATTTTTACTTTCCGCCAGATTTTTGCAATTTGACCATCCTTATTGATTAAAAATGTAGCACGCTCCATACCCATATATTTTTTACCATACATAGATTTTTCCACCCAAACCCCATAAAGATTCGCTACATCTAAATTTTCATCAGAGCCAAGTGTAATCTTTAAATCATACTTAGCTTTGAATTTATCGTGACTTTTGACACTATCTTTTGAAACACCAATTATTACCGCATTCTTATCAGAAAATTCAGATAATTTTTCAGAAAATTGAATAGCTTGATTAGTGCATCCCGAAGTGTCATCTTTAGGATAGAAGTAAAGAATTACATTTTTGCCAAGATTATTAGTTAATTTAAACTCACCATCATTGTCAGTATTTAAGCTAAATTCTGGGGCTTTTTGTCCGATTTCTAACATTTTACCATCTCACTATTAAATGACGTTTTTTACCCAAAGATAATTTCATTTCATGTTTTGAAATTATTTCTTCTGATACGCTTTGGCTTACGTCTTGGACTGTAGAATCATTGATTTTAAGACCGCCACCTTTTGCTTGTCTTTTGGCTTCACCATTTGACTCGGTAAGGCCCGCTAAAACAAAAATGCTCGCGATAGATTGCTTGGCTTCTTCTTGGCTTATTGTAATTTCAGGAAGCCCAATATCTGCGCCCGAACCTGCGAATTGATTGGTCGCAGTTGCTTTGGCTATTAATGCTTCTTCTTCTGAGTGTGCTAGCTTTGTAATTTCAGTTGCCAGAATAATCTTAGCTTCGTTTATTTCTGAACCTTGCAGGTTTTCAAGTTTCTCAATCTCTGAAATCGGTAAATCAGTAAATAAACGTAATAATTTACCAACATCTGCATCATCAATATTGCGCCAATATTGCCAAAAATCAAAAACAGGTAGCATATCTTTATTAAGCCATACTGCACCTGAAGCAGTTTTACCCATTTTTTGCCCTGAGGAATTCATTAATAAAGGCTGTGTTAAACCAAAAACGCCTCTATTATCAACACGCCTACATAACTCAACGCCCTGAATTATATTGCCCCATTGGTCAGAGCCGCCCATTTGTAATTTACAATCATAACGACGTGATAACTCAAGAAAATCATAAGCCTGTAAAAGCATATAGTTAAATTCAAGAAATGTGATTGGTGTTTCATTATCAAGGCGACGCTTAACAATATCAAGGGCAATCATTTTATTGATTGTAAAATGTCTTCCAATAGTACTTAACATTTCAAGCCAAGAAACATTTTCAAGCCATTCAATATTATCGACCATGATTGCGTTATTGTCGCTAAAATCTATATATTTATCAAAAACCTTTTGAATACCTGCTTTATTTTCAGCAATTTTTTCAAGGGTTAAAATAGGCCTTGCTTCGTTCTTATCGGTAGGGTCACCAATACGTGTAGTTCCAGATCCCATTAAAGTAATCGGAATACCACCGCACTCTTGAAAACGCCTTAAAAGCATTATTTGGGTAAGGCTTCCAACATGAAGGCTTGGCGCAGTGCAATCAAAACCAATATAAGCTTTAAATGGTTTGCCGCCTTTTTCCGCTTCATATGCGGCTTTATCAAGACCTTCAAGATCGCTTGCTTGATAATAATGCCCACGCTCAATTATTAAATTCACAAAGGCAGATTTAAAATTTTGCAAATTGGCATTAGTCATGAAATATCCATTTTAATTAATTGTTTATTTTGTTTACTATATTAATCTAATTACAAAGCAAAGAAAGTTTTCACATAAATGCAGGAATTTTGGGCAATTGGTTTAATGAGTGGCACAGCATTAGATGGCTTTGTCGATGCCGCATTAATAAGAACAAATGGCGAAGAAATTCTTGAACTTGGTGAATATGTTTTATCGCCTTATAGCGAATCCGATAGAGAAATTCTTGCGAAATCTGTAAATATTGCCCTTGAATGGGATTTTAATGGTGAAGAGCCTGAAATCTTCAAAGATGCTTCCGATATTATCGCAAATATATACGCAAATGCAGTAAAAGAATTATTAGAAATTTCAGGTAAAGCCGCATCACAAATTGATTTTATTGGCGCACATGGTCTTACCGTTCTTCATAGGCCAGAACGAGCGAAAACTTTGCAATTATTAAATGGCCAATTGCTTGCCGATTTAACGCAAATAAATACTGTTTATGACTTAAGGCAAAATGATGTTGCAAATGGTGGGCAGGGTGCACCACTTGCGCCAATATATCACAAAGCAATTTTAGAATATGCCAAAATTGAACCTACTGCTGGCTTTTTAAATCTTGGCGGCGTTGCCAATATTACTGTTTGGGAGGGTGGTTTAAAGCTTGGAGCCTTTGATTGCGGTCCTGCTAATGGTCCAATAAATGAATTAATCGAAGCAAATGGTTTAGGTAAATTTGACAAAGATGGTTTAATTGCCAAATCAGGAATCATACATGAAGACATAGTTGCCAAAGTGCTTGCAAATCCTTGGTTTTTAAAGCCATATCCAAAGTCTTTGGATAGATATGATTTTAGCGCTAAATTAGTAAAAGAGCTAAGTATAGATGATGGCGCGGCAACTTTATGCGCAATAGTCGCTGATTGTATAAAATCTGGTCTTGAATTATTTAATATTAAACCAGAAACACTAATTGTTGCCGGTGGCGGAAGAAGAAATCCATTTTTAATGGAGACCATTCAAAATAGAACCGGTATCCATTTGATAAATTCTGATGATATTGGACTTAGAGGCGATGCCATCGAAGCCGAATGTTTCGCATTTCTTGCAGTAAGAAGTTTTCTTAAGCTTCCAATAAGTTTTCCCAATACAACAGGATGTAAAGTGCCATTAACAGGCGGCATTATTGCTTATAAATAATCTAAAGCAATAAAATCTTTTGGCTCTAAAGCCTGTTTTGTGAATTTTATAAGTTTAATTGCACCATTAAAATAGTTTCTTCTATTCATTCTTGTACCAATGGACGAATTATTCCCGATAATATTAGTGAAATCTATATCGGCTTCAATTTGTAAAACATGATTTACAAAGCATTTATAGGTCTTGCCATCATAAGTCTGTGCAACATGATACCATTTTTTGACGGGATGGAGCAAATTTGGCGTTATTAAAGTTTTGGCAATTCCATTTGATTTTACATAAGTATCAATATACCAAAAATCATTAGTAACGCGAATTTCAAACATTATTCGGTCACCGTTCACAGTGCCAAGATGCAACCATCTTTGTTCAAATGCACCACCATAAGGACAGAATATTGCCTCTAAACTAAATTCCTTAGCATTATTTAATGGGTTATTATTGATGAATATAGCATCATCAATACCATCAAATTCTAAAGCATTGCCTTTTTTGAATTTTACGTATTTTAGATTACCTTCAATTTTTGGGAAATGACCACTTGTTTGCAAAAGTGAGCCTAAATCCCAAATAATTGATTTAACAGGTTCAGACGTGGCAATATTTGGAATTGCAAGACTTGCAAAAGAACCTAATACAATACCGCGCCTGTTAAGCATTATCTTCTGCCGCTAGTTTGTGGTTTTGGCGGAAGCGCCATAATTCTATCAATATAAAGCGAGCATCTTTCACGCAATAAATCTAATTGCTCTTTATAGAAATGATCAGCGCCAGGAATTTCTTCCCATTCAACTACTTCACCTTTTTGAGTTCTAATTTTAGATGCAGATCTAATAACATCCATTGGTGGTGAAACCATATCATTAGAGCCATAAAACATCATGCCAGATGATGGGCATGGTGCAAGGAAGCTTAGATCATAATGATTGCATGGCGTTCCAACCGCAATAAAAGCATCAATTTCTGGTCTGCGCATTAATAATTGAAGCGCAATATAAGCACCAAATGAATAGCCAGAAACCCAAGTGAATTTTGCATTTGGATTAATTCCTTGAATCCAGTCAAGCATGCTTGCCGCATCTGCAAGCTCACCAATGCCATTGTCAAAAGAACCTTGTGATTTTCCTACACCACGAAAATTAAAGCGTAAAGTTGAAAAGCCACGTTCTGAATATAATTTATGAAGCATTACAGCAACGCGGTCTTGCATAGATCCAGCCGCGCGAGGGTGCCCATGTAATATAAGTGCTATTGGTGAACCTTCAATTTCAGACTGATTATAACGTGCTTCAATTCTTCCTGCTGGGCCTGATAAAATAAGTTCAGTCATATTGCTTCCTATTGTTGACTAATTTAGTCGGGATATATAAATGGTAATAAAAGTGCTTTAGCACAAACTGTTTTTAAATTGCTAAATATTTGTACAGAAATTAGATATTTATGCAAATTAAGTCATTTTATAAAGTTATTATATTATGGAACTTACTACACGTGGACGATACGCCGTTATGGCAATGATTGATTTAGCATTTCATGGAAGTGAAGGGCAATCTATTTCACTTGCCGATATAGCTAAAAGACAAGATATTTCTTTATCGTATCTTGAACAATTATTTGCCAAACTTAGGAAAGGCGGAATTGTTGACGCAAAACGGGGCCCAAAAGGTGGATATAAACTTGCAAAACAAGCCACAGAAATCAGTATTTCAAACATCGTGAGTGCCGTTGATGAAAACGTCAAAGCAACCGCTTGCAATGATAAAGAAAGACTTGGTTGCGGCAATCGAAGTTCTAAATGTGTGGCGCATGGCCTTTGGGCGGCTTTAACAAATCACATCCAAGATTTCCTTTCGGACGTAACAATAGCAGATGTTCTTTCAAAAAAATTCAATAAAAACCAAATATTTGAGGCGGCAGAATGATTTATGCTGACTATAATGCTTCAAGCCCAATGCGTGAAAGCGTAAAAGCGGCAATGATTGAGGCATTTGAATATTCTGCAAATCCATCTTCGGTTCATAAAATGGGAAGAATCGCTCGTAAAGCCTTAGAAGACGCGCGTGCAAACATTGCTAATTATCTTGGTATTAATTCTAAAACAATTGTATTTACATCGGGTGCAACCGAAAGCGCACAAATAGCATTTGATAGCGCAATTGATATGGGTATTACGCATTATTTCATTCTTGCCACAGAGCATGATTGCATAATTAAATTTGCCCAAAATAATTGCGAGAATTTAAACATTATACCAGTAAATCAATTGGGTGTTATTGATTTAGAAGCTTTGGAAAATGCAATTGCTTTAAAAAAAGTAGAAATGGGCACTAATTTTTTGGTTGCGGTTCAAGCCGCAAATAATGAAACAGGCATTCTTCAACCAATATCAAAAGTATCAGGTATTGTAAAAAACAATGGCGGTTTATTATTAATTGATGCCACACAGGCTTTGGGACGAATTAATCCTGATAAATTTATGGGTTATGGTGATTTAACAATAATTTCTTCGCATAAAATTGGCGGCCCAATGGGCGTTGGCGCACTTATACTAAGCGCAGGCATAGATGGCGCAACTAAGCGTGCGGGCGGCGGTCAAGAAAATGGTGTTCGCTCTGGCACGCAAAATATGCCTGCTATAGTTGGTTTTGGTGCGGCGATTAAAGATTTAAATGAAAATGAAATCACTAAAATCCAAGAAATTCGTGATTATTTTGAAGATAATTTAAAAGAAGAATTCCCTGCGATTATTATCGGTGAATATAGTGCAAGACAAAATAATACATCTAATTTCTTTATTGATGGCTGGACTTCAGAGCATTTATTAATAGCCCTTGATTTAGAGGGGGTTTGTATATCAGCAGGCTCGGCTTGTTCAAGTGGTTCAATGAAAACTTCAAGAGTTTTAAAAGCTATGAATATAAATGATGCCCAAGCAAAATGTGCGGTGCGCGTAAGTTTCGGCTATAAATCCACAGTAGAAGATGCACAAAATATTATAAATGCCCTCAAAATTGCCTATAAGCGCAAATTCAATATTGCGGCCTAACCATGACAGATATAATTATAAAAGATTCAATAGATAAAGACACAATTGCTACGGTTGCAAGCCTTGAAGCCGATAAGTATAAATATGGCTTTGTAACCGATATTGAATCGGAAACTTCACCTATTGGCCTTAGCGAAGAAGTAATTCGCTTTATTTCGGCAAAGAAAAATGAACCTGAATGGCTTCTTGAATGGCGTTTAAATGCGTATCAAAGATGGCTTCAAATGGAAGAGCCAACATGGGCAATGGTTGATTATCCAAAGCCTGATTTTAATGGCATTTATTATTATTCGGCACCAAAACAAAAGCCAGAAATTAATTCACTTGATGAAGTAGATCCAAAGCTTTTGGAAACCTATAAAAAGCTTGG
>CAYUCW010000033.1:0-16003 GCA_964443435.1 uncultured Caulobacteraceae bacterium
GTGAATCCGTTTTAATTCACATTATTAACTTCTTTCAAGAAAAAAATTGGTTTTTTTGATATTGGGTCTTTGAAACTTGTATTCGGCTGATTAGTTGCACTCGAAAAACTAGAGCAAAACTTAGTAAATTCGTCAGAAACCTTCGATAAATTATAATTTACAGATTCAGAATTTCCATTATCCATTAGATAAAAACAAGTAATTGAATATATTTTTCTAGATTCTTTACCCGCTAGGAATTGCACATAGCTTGCACCATACTTCTTGTTAACTAGAAAAAATGCTTCTATTTTTTCTCCAGTAGTTCCTTCGATTTTTTTTCTAATAAAATCATCTAGAGATCCGAATTCATTATGAATACTATTTGGAAAAGCTATAAAAGCACTAGAATCATAAAATGTATAGTTTAAATCTTCGTCAATATCGCTCAATTTTCCTTGGCTTATCTTATATAATCTGCGACTTATGTAGAAATTTTTATTATTCATAAAAGGAGAAAAATAAAGAAAAAGGCCATTAATCCTAGTTGTGTCTTTATTATCTGAAATTTCTTTACCAGTCCTAATTTCTTTTTCGGCTTCCCCTTTAAAATTTCGCTTTATAAAAATACAATTTGGACATTTTGTTTCAATTATTTCAATCGTTTGGTTTAAGTTTAGACTCGGATTCTGATAGAATGGTGGATACGTCACTACTGCACTAATTTCATTGAAATTTTGTATTTTATAACCCCCATTTTCAAAAAATTGATTTTTAGGAAATAGTGCAGAGCAAATTAATAAGTGTGAATATGTATAATAACCATCAGATGGATTTTCCATATTTGGAAGTTTTGGCCATTTTAGGCACATATTTTTTTCAATTTGTTCGGGGCTAAAAACTACGCCATTTACAAATCGTTTTGCTACAAACTTATTACCAATAGGAATTAAAAAATAAATTGAAATAATTGTAGCAATAAAAGCAAAAAATAAAATTGTTAATATAATTGGCCACAATTTACTTATAAAAATTATAGAAGTTTTATTGATTGTAGAACGTGGCATGAATTTTTAAACCTCTTATTTTCTATTCCAAAACTATCCAAAAATCTTTTCAAAATTTTGTTTTAAGGCTTCGTCCAGATCTTGCATGGTTTTTGTTATTCCAAGCTTTTGCGCGCTTGTGACCCCAAATTCGGTGGGGGAGATGCCGCAGGGTATTATGCCGCCAAAATGTTCAAGATTCGGGTTTATATTTATTGAAACCCCATGAAATGAAATCCAGCGTCTTATACGTATGCCGATTGCCGCGATTTTTTCCTCAGAATTGTTTGTTTCAACCCAAACTCCAATACGACCATCGCGGATTTCGCCTTTTATCCCAATATCGTTTAGTGCCGCGATTACCCATTTTTCGACTTTACAGACGAATTTTCTTACATCGCGTCCGCGCACTCTAAGATCAAGCATAAGGTAAACAACGCGTTGTCCTGGGCCATGATAGGTAATTTGACCACCACGCCCAGTTTTTACCGCAGGGATTGAATTATTACTTATATCGCTTTCATCGCCGCTTGTACCAATCGTATAAATTGGCGGATGTTCAAGAAACCACATAAGTTCGGATGCCTTACCATCATGAATATCCGCAACACGCTGTTCCATGATTTCTATGGCCTTATCGTATTCAATAGGGTCTTTTTCGATTTTCCATTCAATATTATTCAATTGATTTACTCAGTAATTTCAACAATAGTTTGGTTAAGGCCGACTTCGGCAACTAAATCATAGAATATCTTGGCATTTGGTGTCGATACACGAACGCAGCCATGCGAAGCGGGTTTGCCAAGCATTTTAACGGCTGTTGTTCCATGAACGGCATATCCCTCAAAATAAAAGACCGCAAACGGCATTGGCGCATTATCATAAGTTCTTGAAAGCCATAATTCATGCTGCCTAAATGCTTTCCATTTACCTATTGGGGTTTCAAAATCTTTTTTACCGGTCGAAACTTTCCAATTATAAATCATTTCACCATCAATACTTATTTGAATGGTTTGTTTGGAAAGGCTTACTTTGGCGTATAAACGCGGATCTTTTGAAAGCGAATCTTGTGCATAAGTTGGGCTTATGAATATTAAAAGGCTAAAAATAATTCCCAAGATTATGCGCATCATTGCACCGTTTTTCGTTTTTATCATTATTGGCAAACAAATATGTTAAAATCATGGCTTTGTATAGATTTTTTTAATAAATACACCTCAGTCTTTAATTTCTATGCTTATTAAATGTATTTTTGCTAACACAAATTTCATAAACAGATAATATAGTATGGTTAATTGGGATTAATAAGTATGCAAATTAAAAAAGTTAATGTTGATATTTCAGTTTTAGTTGGAAGATCTTCTCTTGCTATGCATCAATTATTAAGAATGGGTCGTGGTGCGGTTATTCCTTTATCGGCTTCGCCAACTGACCCTGTATGGATACTTGCCAATAACCACCCAATCGCGCGTGGCGAAATTCAATTAGAAGATGATAGAATCTCTGTTGAAGTTGTTGGCCCTGCAAATGTATATGATTATTTCGCCGGTCCATAGGGAATATTTCTAATTAAAAATAAAGCTATAATTTGTATAGTCTTTATCTTGATTGATTAGATAAGATATTGAATGAATAGCTTTTATGAATATAGCCTTTAGTTCTTCTGGTAATGATTGAGCCATATAATTAAGATTTATTTCATTATTTTTATTGCAAATTAATTCAAATAATAAATCATATTGATTTTCAGAATTTAAATTACCATAGTGATTAGTAATGTTATTATGTCTATCTATCCAAAGTAAAATTTGAGCGTTTTGTATTATTAGGGGTAAGTCATTACCAAACCAATTTATAAGTAAATCATCTAAGTTTTTGTAATTTAGCATATTTTCGGCTTTGGAAAATACTATGTTTAAAATTTCAAAAGGTAGTATTTCCCAAAACTCAGGATAAGTTATTTTTGAAAGGATTTTGCTTTTTAATTCTGACATATTAATAAGCTTGGCTGTTGATTGGTTTATTGTTCAATTTTTTACGCATGCCTTCAAGAAGGGAAGTTAAATACTCTTCACTTACTTTGTCTGCCTTCATTAATAATTGTGTAGATGCATCACTTAAAATCTCTTCTATATTAGGAAGCTTCATTATAATAGTTTGGGGCATAGCTAGAATCTTTCATTTATTGCAGCTTAATGCAAACGACTCGCAATAGCAATTAAATTATTTTTAATTAAGCAGAAAATTTAAAAGGAATTTCGAAATTAATATTTCGCTATTTGCTGCATAAACGGCTTTAAATAGTTTTTTCATTATATTAAGTGGCTTTATGACTGCGCACGTGGCGGAACTGGTAGACGCGCAACGTTGAGGTCGTTGTGGGGAGACCCGTGGAGGTTCGAGTCCTCTCGTGCGCACCAATTCATCAAAACTTCACCCTCGTGGCTATGCCACTCGCTCAAAGTTTTGGCAGAAGCGGACAAGAAAAATCAAAAAGCGTGGTTTTTGCTTTTTCTTGACATTATGTTTAGTTATTCGGGTTACTTCTATATTGACAAATATATAAGTTTTAACCAATTGCATATGTATTGATTTGAAATAGGGTTTTTTCACATGACAGGTGGTGATAGTAATGGAAAATATGACTTTACCGCCAGACGATATGGAAAAAAACTATAAGCTTCATGATGATGAAAAATTAAAAAACTCACTTGAAGAAAAGCATATAGACCAAAAACAAAATCATTTAATTGCAACAATAATTGGTGCGGCATCTGATAAAGATATTATCGCGCTTCGCCGAATTTTGCTTCCTCTTCACCCTGCGGATTTAGCATCTATACTTCGTAAAGTTTCAACTGAAACTACGCGTAAGATTATCACACTTATTGGTGAAGAGCTTGACCCAGAAGTTTTCGCGGAACTTGACGAAGATACCAAAGAATTATTCCTTGATATTCTTCCTACAAAATCCGTGGCAAGGGCACTTGAAGACCTTGATACAGATGACGCGGTTGCCTTCTTTGAAGAGCTTGATGAAGAAGATAGAGCCGAAGTACTTGCCGAAGCTTCTGAAGAATTACGTACAAATATTGAAACCTCACTTGCGTTTGAAGAAGAAACCGCAGGTCGCCTTATGCAGCGCGAGTTTGTTGCCGCGCCTGAATTTTGGGATACAGGTCGCACAATCGACTATATGCGCAGCGTTGGCGAAGACTTACCCGATTTATTCTTTGAAGTTTATGTAGTGGATCCAAGCTTTAAGCCAATTGGGGCAATTGCGGTTTCAAAGCTTATGCGCGCTTCACGAAAAATGCTTTTAAAGGATATTATGGATAATCTGCATGTTATTATCCGCCCTGAAACCGACCAAGAGGACGTGGCAATTGCGTTCCAAAAATACCATTTGATTTCTGCGCCTGTGGTTGATGATGCCGGTCGTCTTAATGGTATGATTACGGTGGACGATATCGTAAACGTTGTAAGCGAAGAAAGCCAAGAAGACTTACTCGCACTCGCGGGTGTAAGCGAATCTACGGGTTCGAATATTCTTACTAATTCAATAAGCTCACGCTTGCCTTGGCTTTTATTAAACTTATTCACCGCGCTTATTGCATCATTCTTTATTGATAAATTTAGTGCAGTCATAGAGCAAATAGTTGCGCTTGCGGTCTTAATGCCGATTGTGGCCTCGCTTGGTGGCAATGCGGGCACACAAGCGCTTGCCGTTACTGTTAGGGCTATTGCCGCGCGTGAAGTCGATAGCAAGCATACATTAAGAAATATTTTCTTTGAAATGCTTACAGGCCTTATAAATGGAACGGCAATTGGTGTGATACTTGCAATAATTGCAGGTGTTTGGTTCCATAATCCAAAAATCTCTCTTACAATTGGTCTTGCGGTCTTATTAAATAATATTGCCGCCGGATTTGCAGGGATTTTCGTGCCATTAACACTAAGAAGATTAGGTTATGACCCTGCGGTATCATCTGGGGTTTTGGTGACTTTTGTAACTGATATGGTAGGCTTTGTGGCTTTCCTTGGACTTGCAACAGTTATCGTTTTATAACTGGCACATAAATAGCAGATTAAACATATATTTATTAAATTGTTCAAGAATGGAACAAAGGCGAATTATGTCACGTTTAACTATTTCACGCGCTGGTCTTGATTTGATCGAAAGCTTTGAGGGTTTCAGAGCAAAATCTTATCTACTAAAAAGCGGTAGATATACAATTGGCTTTGGCCATGTTGCAACTGCCCGCGAAGGAATGCAACTAACTAGAGAGCAAGCGGAAGATCTTTTAAAATGGGATATTAAGCCGATTGAGGATTTTATTCGCCAATCAAGCTATACACCTTTGACGCAATCCCAATTTGATGCACTTGTTTCTTTTGTATTTAATATTGGCATTGAAAACTATCGTAATTCTGATGTAATTAAATATTTAAACCAAGGTAATAATGTTGCAGCGGCATTAAGTATTTCTGCTTGGCGCAAAGCCATGGTGAATGGCGAAAAAATCATAATTGATGCCTTAGTAAGACGTAGATTTGCGGAATCATCAATGTTCTTAGAAACTATTGGGCCAAGACCTGCTGCACCTACTTCGGTTGTTAAACCTTATTATGATGAAACAATCGAGCAAACCATTCCAAATAGCCAAGAAATTAAAATTCTTGGTCAAAAATCTGTTCCTTCTATTGCACTTAAGTCTGAGCAAGAAAGTATATCTGAAACTGAAATAGAAAAAAAAGTCTATAAGGATGAAAATATATTGCCAGTATTGGCAGAGGTGAAGCAATTTGAAGCAGTGCAAGAGCCTCAAATATTATCGAATACAGATAATAAGTTAAAGCCATTTCCGCTAGATAATCAACCGAAAGCGGCAAATGAGAGTCTGCATGATAGTTTTATTATCGCAAATTCTAATGAAGAAAATTCTGCGCCACAAGCCGCTAAACCTTTGGATATTATAAAATCACGCTCAACTGAATCTGTGTTCAAGCTTGATAAAGCGCCAATTTTTGATTTTACAAACCTATTCATAATTCTTACAGGCTTAATTGCGTTCTTGGCTGGCCTATTCAAATTGAATAATTCTGGCTTTTTCTCGCCGCAAGTTTTACAGAAAATGAATTTTACAACAAGTCAAATTGGCTTTGTAATTGTTGCAATTATTGGTTTTATTGCTGCTGTGATAGGTATTCTTTCTTTATTAAATAAAGAAGAAGACTAATTACCCTCTATTAAGGGTAAGAAACTTGCCTGTGTTTGGATCTGAAGCAAGGCAAGTTTGCGGGCTATTTGGAAGTTTAAAGCATAAAACAGGAAGATTTGCCGCCCTAAGCGCTTCATAAGAATCTTTTGTAAATTCAGTACCTTCAGGTTTAGTAGTTTCGGACCATTCAGGATATGCAGCGGCTCTTATAGCGGAATCAGGCAATGAAGCTTCTAGTAATTTTTTGATTGCTTCAATTGAAGTATCATTTTTAATCCCAAATAATGCCGCAGGTGTGCTTATGGTCATAAGGCTTTTTCCCGATGAATTGCTTACATTAATTTTAATTAGTGCATCAAAACAATTTTGACCATTTATAGATGCTTTAATAGTTCCAAAATCCGTCCATGAACTAACGGCAATAGATCTTGAAACACTTGTATCGCAATTTACAGTTTCACCAGATTTTTTTTCATTTGCTTTACCCGCTTGAACAGGAGGCAGCATAAGGGCAGGGTCACTTGTAATAATATTGTCCGTGCCTAATGAATCAAAGCTATTTTCAAGACTTAAATCAGCGCTTACTACTTCAGGAAGTCTTTCGGTTAATACGAACTTACCCACAATTACGCCAAGGCCAAAGCAAGCTAAGGCTCCAAAACTTATTGCTGAGATACTTATTAAACGCATATTTCTTCCTGTGTTTATTTAATCATTAGATAAAGGCAATAATAAGGACAAACTATATTAATTTCATTTCTTTCATTTGATGAACCGCCGCATTATAACCAGCTTCAATGGCTTCATCAAAAGATTGCCATTGCCTAATTTTAATGCCGCTTACATTTGGAATAATAACATAGTCACATTTCTGACGTCTTAATTGTGGGTTAAGTGAGATTGTTCCAGCCCGCATTAATAATTCCGCAATTGGTGGTGGGTTTTTGAAGCCATTTTTTAAAACCCAACCAAAGAAATTTGGCGGATTTACGAATTCTTCGGCATCAATACCACTATCTTGTGAAACATCAACCCCGTAATTTATACCCGTATGAGTTTCTTTTAGTATTTCAATAGGGAAATTATTAAGAACCGCACCATCAACTAAAATATCATCGCCATTTATTACTGGTGGTAATATTCCAGGTATAGAAATAGACGCTCTTAGCGCATAGTGAAGAATGCCTTGGCGGTGGATTTTAAGGTTTCCAGTTGTAAGATTGCTCGATACTGCAAAAAAATTACGTTTTAAATCTTCAATTTTAATATCGCCAAAATGGTATTTAAGTCGCTCATTCACTCTTTTGCCAGATACAAAAGAAACAACTGGCAATATATAATCATTAAGTGGGTTGGTTTTAACAAAAGCATCAAAAATTCTTTGCTCTATTTCAAGATCACTCCAACCCATGGCAACGCAAGCGGCAATAACGGAGCCAAGTGAAGATCCGCCAAGAAAATCGAATTCAATACTACATTCTCTTAGCGCTCTTATTGCGCCTATGTGCGATAAAGCACGTGCGCCGCCGCCACTTAATACAAGGCCAATTGATTTATTGCATAATATACGAGCGAGGCTTTTAGTGTCATTTAAATTGCCTTCACGCCAGTTTAAAACTCGTTTTGCACCAGAGGCCTGAAGCCAATGACTGGCTTCGCTTACTGGCTCTCTACCTATATCTTTAATTAAAACAACATCAATAAGTTTAAAATCACGTGTTAGCACGTCTTCTTCTGGCAAAAGCGGGCTTGACGGCATAGCATCGCGACGTCCAAAAAACCAAGTCCTATCCGATTGGCGCGTACAGGTTTGGGTCCAAGACATATTTTTAAGGCTTGAGGCAAGTATAATTACGTCAAATGAAGATTCAATTTCATCAAACCAAGAGCTAGGTTTTGATTCATTTTCTTCCCCAATAATAATGCATGTTTTTCCAATGCGCATAACTTCTGTTTTAAGGATATTGGCATAATATATTATGTCGATTGATGAAGTTGCGGCAATAAAAGCAAATACTTTGGGATTAGCTTCGTATCTTGATATTCCGCGCGTGCGTTTTAAAATTGTCTTTGTTAAGTTTTGTAAAAAGTCAGGACTTGAATTAATAATATCTACATAGGCAGATCTATTAAATCCAATCAGCTCAGTATTTCTTAAGGCGTAAACGGATGCCGAATGAACCCCACCTGAAATAAGTGACATTTCACCTACGGGCTCACCATTTCTAATATGGCCAATTATTTCAAGATTATTACTTACGCCTTTGCGAAATGCGCCAAGGCAACCAGTAGCGACAAACCACATACTCTCCGAAGCTTCACCTTCAAGGAATAATGGGCTGCCGCTTGGTAATGATATATAATTAGCTAATTTTGAAATTTTTTCTTTTGCGTGATCCGGTAAATCCCGCAAAAAAGGTATATATTCAAATAGCTCATATAGCATTTATATTTGCCTAATTAAAACTTATAACGTGCCATTAAAGTTAAAGCAGGATAATATTTAGCTTTATCAAATTTATTTACAAGGTCGGCGGTTTCTCTATTTAAGTCTGAAACAAATGCAGGATTCGTTGCGATTGGACCGCTTGCAGTCATGCTTACTTTTGGTTCACCTTGGTAATAAACACCGCCTTCTAGTGCTACTGCAAATTTCACAATTGTGAATTCCGCACCAAGACCGCCATAATATGCGGTTTCAGCAAATTTAGCGTTAGAAACCAACGTTCCAACTTGTGCACCTGTATAAGTATTATTACCAATACTATAAGTTCCTGATGGAACCGCGGTTATATTGAAATTATTCTTATTATTAAAAACGCCTGCTGTTGCGTAAAATGGAATTAAAGGCGGGTGGAAATCCGCTTGTAGTCCATAAGATTCAAGGTTTAAATTGCCACTATAATCAATGCTACTTTCACTTAAATCATAATTATATTTATATTTATTGGCGACGGCACGTACAACAATAGTTGGAACAATTCTTACACCTGCTTCTACACCAAGCCCTAAAGTCCCAGCGCGTGCACTAACATGGGCGGCTTCGAAAGCTTGGCTTGTTCCAAAGCCAATTATACCGCTTGAAATGACTAATGTAATTGCGAAAACTTTATTGGTTAGTCTCATTTTTAACCCCTGTTTTAAAAAATATACTAAGAATTTAACCTAATATACTTAAAAATGATTAATGATATTGGTATAAACTTTAAAAACAATTTTACCTTTTGGATATAAAGTCCAAAAAAACAGGTAAAAGCTTCATGAAAAAATTTCTTAGAAATAATAATTTAAAACTAGTTTTGGGCATAATTTTATTAAATCCCATTTGTGCATATGCGCAATCATTGGATAGTTTTTCCGCTAAGCCTATTTTAAATGAAGCAAAGCCATTTGATACTATGATAAAAGTAATTGATGCTAAAGTTAATGCGATTAATTCAAGTGTTGCTAATCCTGTAGTATCTAATACTATTGAAACTAATTCTGGCCAAAGCTTGATTGAAAAAAAGCAATCTAATGGAACTAAACTTGGTCAAATGCCTGTCATTATGTTTTGTGCAAAGCCGCAAGATGCAAGTGTAAAAACTGAAATAAAACAAGCTGCTATGATTGCTAATTCAGATCATTTATTATTAGATGCCAAAGATTCTGGCGCAAATAATCTGGATAAAAATCTGCCTAGTAACATGGTAACACAGGCGTTAAATCCCAATCCTAATTATAATAATTCTAGTTATGGCAATAATCCTGCATATTCTAAAAATATAGAGCGCCCAAATCAAAGAGGACCATTTAAAGCAATTTATGAAGACACAAAAACCGCTATTAAGCGTGATGTCCCTCAGGCACTTGCGGATTCTTTGCCTTGGGTTGATGCAAATCGTAAGCAAGAACCTTTTGAAAATGTGCTTGAAAGGGTATCTGATAATTTAGCGCGTGCAAATGTTACAGATCCTGAATGGGCATTGCCTGCACAAAGTGAAATCAGAGAATTAGCAGTTAAACTTGATAGACTTTCAAATCCGCCGCAAATTGCTTCGGATTTTAATTATGCAGCACCAAATTCTATTCCTAATAATACTCGCGCATTTCGTCCAAGACCAGTTTGGCCAGGGGCACAGGCTTCTTTAAATGAAACACAGATTAGACCTGCTACTCTAACAACTAGTGGCGTAGATGAGTTTGGCGGACGTGCTTTAATAAGTCATGCCGAAAACACAATTGTTTCAGAAGAGGTAGCTGAAACTATGACCACTCCGGCAAAACCAAAAAAGGCCAAGCGAAAATAATAATGTAGTAAACGCTTGAAAGTCAAAACGATAGTCGCCAAATTTGAAACCGATTCTATACAAATATTGTTAGAGCTGGGGGTTATTTTTGTCGCGTTTAGTTGTAATTGGAAATGAAAAAGGTGGAGCTGGTAAATCTACTATTGCGGTTCATACGGCGGTGTCCTTATTATATCAAGGCGTACGCTTAGCAATTATAGATCTTGATATAAGACAAAGAACTTTTGAGCGTTTTTTTGAAAATAGAAAAGCTTGGGCAAGTGCTAATTTTGAAGCGCTATTAATGCCAGAAGTCTTAAATATAAGTGATTATGTCGGCCCTAATGGAGAATGCGATAATGAAGAGGACTTGGTTAATTATATAAGAGAGCAGCTTAGCCAATATGAAATGATTATTATAGATACTCCTGGGTCTGCAACTAAATCATCGCAGATAATTCATGGCTTAGCCGATACAATTATAACGCCTATGAATGATAGTTTTGTCGATTTTGATTTATTGGCAAAACTTGATCCCAATACTGGTGAAATTATTTCCCCAAATTATTATGCGCAATTAATTTGGGATTCACGAAAGCTTAAAGCAAAAAATGAAAGAAAAAATCTTGAATGGTTTATTCTAAGAAATAGACTTTCAAATCTTGATGCCAAAAATAAGAGAAGAGTAGGGGATGCAATCCAAAAACTTGCCACCCGAATTGGGTTTCAATATATACCTGCATTAAGTGAGCGCGTTATTTATAGAGAATTATTTTTACACGGTTTAACTATTGTCGATATGGAGCTTCCTGAAATTGGTATGCCAATGACAATGGGTCATGTCGCGGCACGACAAGAATTAAGAGAGCTAGTTAAATCATTCAATTTTATAGTTTAACAATCTTAAGATTCATTATTTGCATTAAATAATTAAATAAAGACTATTTAATTAATATATATTTAGGATTCCTATGATACCGATGTCATAACGTTTTGGTGTTAGGGGCTTAAAACATGTATAGAAGAGCATGCGGTGAGTTAAGAGAAAGTATAAATGGCAATACAGCACTTGTATTTGCAATAAGTGCGGCTTCATTAGCTATGGCGGTCGGAGCAGGCATTGAACTTTCTAGGATTTCTCAAGTTAAGGAGAAAGTTCAAGGTGCACTTGATGCTTCTGCTTTAACCGCTGCAAAGCTTGGTCAAACAGCGTCTGAGCAAGATAAGAAAAATGCTGCAAAATCTTCATTTAACTTAAATATTGCAACTATTCAGGGGGTTGTTGCAAACTCTCAAGTCTTAACGCAAGACTATACTGAGGCAGGCAAAGTAAAATTATATGCAAGCATTAATGTAGATACTATTCTTCCGGTTGGAATTTTCGGTGCGTTCACAAAAGTAAATGTTGCTTCAGAGGCTATTGAAGCAACCACAACTTCGCAAAATAATAATTGTGAACAACCGACATCTACAATTGTTTCAATTCCCTCTAGTTCTGTGTTTAAAAATGGTGATGCTTGTTTAATTTCAACTGATACAACGCAAAGCACAGGAATGTTGTTTAACTCGGGTGTTAATATTAACGCGCCAACTTGTAATTTTCATGATCATTCAACTGGAACAACTGCTTCAATTTGGAATCGGGGTTCGGTTGTAAGTCTTGCAAATCTATTTGTAAAAGGCGGCATTTTAAATAATGCGACAGCAAATCCTAATTTTAGACCTTATACTGCGGATTCAAATATGGTTAGTGATCCTTATACAACAGGATTGCCGCAACCGACAGGAACAAGCTGCACTCATAATAATTTGAATTTTAATGGCGATGCACAATTAACCCCAGGTACATATTGTGGTTGGATTAATTTTAATAAAGCCAATGCAATTGTGTCTATGGCGCCCGGTCTTTATATTATTCGTGGCGGCGGTTGGAATTTAAACTCGTCGCAAGTAACTGCGAATGGAGTCACTATATTTTTTGAAGATAATTCAGGTTTTGCGCTTAATTCATCGGCTTCACTAAATATTACAGCGCCAAATTCTGGTGCTTATTCTGGAATTGCAATGTATGAAAAATATGGTCTTTCTTATTCACAAAGACCTTTTGATGCTTCTAGAGGTATTAAACTAAATGGATTAGTATATTTTCCAACTAAAGAATTAGTTTTTAATTCAGGAAATGGTCTTCAGTCTGTAAATACACAGATTGTAGGTAAAAGATTTATTTTTAATAATATAAATTGGTCACTATCTGCTTATAAAGCGCCACCTGCTGCCGCTGCTAATCTTGGTGGCATATTGACTAATGGCTCTGCAGAACTTGCGGCTATATCTACTGGAACTATTGCTACGCCAACAAGTGTTTCAGGTTGGAGTACAACTGGCGGCTTTATTATCCATAATTCAAAAACTGAAACTGGATTTGGCGATTATGGCACTGATGGCAATCAGTATTTTAAACTTAATAAAGATTTATCGCAGACTGCTACGACAATAAAAGATAAAACCTATGAATTTAGTTTTGACTATAAATATGGCGAAAATGGAAATGCTGTAGATAATAAATTTGAAGTTTTATTAAATGGGAATTTACTTGCAACAATTGCTCCAGTGTCTAATGAACCATGGAAACGCACCACATTAACATTTAAAGCTCAAAATTCGTCTTCTGTGATAAGCTTTAGACAAGTAAGCGGTGCAACTACTTCAAATGGCGCATTTATTGATAGAGTTGTGGTAAGCCAAAATGATTCTGCAATTGCACCAGCTGATGGTTGCCCAGGTGGAAAACCTGTAATTGCACAACAAATAAGACTTGCTAAATAATTTAATCTTCTATGTTTAAAAATTAAACATAGAAGGAATTTAACTTGTAACTTAATTGTTTTATAGCTATCAAATTAACGACTTGAATATTTGTAATATTAAGTTCATAAATTATGGGCATATTAATCTATATAGATTAGAGGCATGTTAGGTTTATGGATAGCTTGGTACTGGAAAGACAGTTGTCAGATATAAAATTATCGTCAAAACAAAATGACAATTCAATAAATAAATTTGAAACTATTGTCGCAGAAGGTAATAATTCTATTAAAGAATTGACAATTATAATTGGTCGTCATGGTCGTCCTAATATTAATAGAAAAATTAATATTAATGCTAAAGAATATATTGATTTCTGGGCTAATTATGATCTTGCAGGTTTAGCGCCAAATCAAAATGTACCGCGCAAACTATTAAATATAAGCTCTAAAGCAAAATATATTATATCGTCCACTTTGCCTCGTGCTATTGAAACTGCACGTGCTGTAGTTGGATCTAATGATATTGAAATGAATAAATTATTCATAGAAGCACCGCTTCCGCCACCTTTATTTCCCGATTTTATAAAATTTAGCCCAAAAATTTGGGGCTTTTTCGCCAGATGCTCTTGGTTTATTGGTTTTCATCGTCATGAAGAAAGCCGAAAAGAAGCCGAAGCACGTGCTATTTTGGCTGCTAAAGAGCTTAATACTAAAGCTGAGATTTATGGTGATGTTGCATTATTTGCGCATGGTTGGTTTAATCGCATGATACGTCCAAACCTTAAGGCTTTAGGCTATAAATGTATTTATGACGGCGGCGATGTTCATTGGTCGTACAGAGTTTATAAAAAGCATATACAAGCTAAATAAGCTTCGTTTTTTTATTGCCATATTAATTATCATGTTTATTAAGGTCATAGAGTTTTTTTATGACTGGCACAAAAATGGCTGATACAAATATTGATAAAATTAAAGATGAATTCAAGCAATTAAGTTTCGAAGACGCACTTAAAAATCTTGAAACTCTAATCCGTCAGCTTGAATCTGGCGAAGTATCATTAGAAGAATCTATAAGCTTATATGAGCGGGGCTCAATTCTTAAATCTTTATGTGAAGAAAAGCTAAAACAGGCACAAATGAGGGTTGAACAAATCATTGAAACTCAATCAGGTGTTAAAACTGAAGCTTTTAGTAATAGTTAGGATAAGTTTTGCCTTCGATTAATCTTAAACAGCGATTATTAGAAACAGGCGAAAGCGTAACTATTGCGCTTGATGCATTACTTCCCACGGTTCAAGGGCCAGAAAAGCAATTATTTAGCGCAATGCGTTATTCTGCGCTTGGTGCGGGTAAAATGCTTCGCCCATTTATGGTTATAGAAGCTGGCAGGCTTTTTGATGTTGATGAAAGATGCCTTTTAAGAGTTGCTGCTGCGCTTGA
Organism: uncultured Caulobacteraceae bacterium; assembly: GCA_964443435.1. Lineage (GTDB taxonomy): Bacteria > Pseudomonadota > Alphaproteobacteria > Caulobacterales > Aquidulcibacteraceae > Pseudaquidulcibacter. The sequence continues at coordinate 14,763 of CAYUCW010000033.1, forward strand.
ATGTGTACATTGCTATTCACTTGTTCATGATGATTTGCCTTGCATGGATGATGATGATTTAAGGCGCGGTATTCCTACTGTTCATATTGCTTATGATGAAGCAACCGCAGTTTTAGCAGGCGATGCATTATTAACCCTAGCGTTTGAAATTTTATCAGATGAGCAAACGCATCATGATGCAAATATTCGAATAAGACTTGTGAATGCTTTGGCACAAGCATCTGGCGCTAAGGGTATGGTAGGCGGGCAAATGATGGATATGGCCGCCGAAGAATTAGGCGATGATATTGCAGCCGTAACCCGTATGCAGCGGTTAAAAACAGGATTACTTTTCCAATTTGCCATGGAAGCTGGCGGAATCTTAGGCCGCGCTAGCAATGAAGCTATTCATGCTTTAGTTGCTTTTGCACATGATTTTGGTTTAGCGTTCCAAATCACAGATGATATTCTTGATGTAGTGGGCACAAGAGAAATTATTGGAAAAGCTGTAAATAAAGATAAAAGTCACGGAAAAGCCACTTTTGTGAGTATTTTGGGACTTGAAAACGCACAAGAGAGAGCAAAATTTTTATGTAATCAAGCCAAAGAGCATTTAAAAATGTTTGGTTCACGCGCCGAATGCTTAAATGATTTAGTTGATTATATAATTACTAGAAAATCATGATGAATTAATATGTCAAAAACTCCGTTATTAGATGAAATTAAACTCCCTAAAGATTTGAAAAACCGTTCTATTGAGCAGTTAAAGCAAATTGCCGATGAATTAAGAACTGAAACTATTGATGTAGTTTCGGTTACTGGTGGTCATCTTGGAGCAGGTCTTGGGGTGGTTGAACTTACTGTTGCTCTGCATTCGGTTTTAAATACTCCTGAAGATATTTTAATTTGGGATGTTGGGCATCAAGCCTATCCCCATAAAATCCTTACTGGGCGACGCGATAAAATGCTTAGTTTGCGTAAACCAGGGGGCTTATCTGGCTTTACCAAAAGAAGCGAAAGTGAATATGATCCCTTTGGGACGGCGCACTCTTCGACTTCTATTTCTGCTGCACTTGGTTTTTGCGCTTCTCGTGATTCACAAGGCAAAAATAATTCGGTAGTTGCCGTAATTGGTGATGGCGCAATATCGGCGGGTATGGCTTATGAAGCTATGAATAAAGCGGCCGAAACTACGGGCCAATTGACAGTTATACTTAATGATAATGATATGTCGATTGCACCACCCGTTGGCGGCATGAGTA
>CAYUCW010000033.1:16103-25669 GCA_964443435.1 uncultured Caulobacteraceae bacterium
GGCATGAGTAATTATTTAGCCAAGCTTGTTTCTGGTGGCTCTTATCGCGCGATAAGAAAAGCAGGTAAGAAAATAGCAAGTGTATTTCCACAAGGCTTGCAAGATCTTGCAAAAAAAGCTGAAGAATATGCGCGTGGAATGGCAACAGGCGGCACGCTTTTTGAAGAATTGGGCTTTTACTATGTCGGCCCAATTGATGGACATGATATGGAAGTCTTAATCGACGTTCTTGAAAATGCAAAAGCAATTACAGATAAGCCAGTTTTAGTTCATTGCGTTACCCAAAAAGGCAAGGGCTATTTACCTGCTGAAAATGCAGAAGATAAATATCATGGCGTGCAAAAATTTGATGTAGTTACAGGAATTCAAAGCAAGGCAAAGTCTAATGCGCCTTCTTATACTAGGGTTTTTGGCGAAACCTTAGTAAAACTTGCGCAAAATGACGATAAAATCATTGGTATAACTGCGGCTATGCCTACAGGAACAGGTATTGATATTTTCGCGAAAATGTATCCTGCAAAAGTATTTGATGTAGGTATAGCAGAACAGCACGCCGTTACATTTGCTGCGGGTCTCGCGGCAGATGGCATGAAGCCATTTTGCGCAATTTATTCAACATTTTTACAACGCGGCTATGATCAGATTGTTCACGATGTTGCGCTTCAATCTCTGCCAGTAAGGTTTGCAATTGATAGGGCAGGTCTGGTTGGTGCCGATGGGCAAACTCATGCAGGTTCATTTGATATAGGATATTTGGGCGCACTTCCTAATATGGTAGTAATGGCGGCGGCAAATGAAGCCGAACTTGCGCTAATGGTTGCGACCGCACTTTCAATTAATGATAGGCCATCTTGCTTTAGATATCCAAGGGGTGATGGTATCGGGATTTCAATGCCTGAAAACCTTGTGCCACTTGAAATTGGTAAGGGTTATATTGCCAAACAAGGAAGCAAGATTGCAATTCTTTCATTAGGTACAAGACTTGAAACTGCATTAAGTGCTGCACAAAATCTTGATGCTTTGGGTCTATCTACAACGGTAGCGGATGCAAGATTTGCCAAGCCGCTTGACGAAGAATTAATTGCAAGCCTTGCAAAAAACCATGAAGTGTTAATCACTATTGAAGAAGGTGCAACTGGCGGCTTTGGTGCTTTTGTGTCGCAATATTTGGCGAATAATGCCTTATTGGATGGGGCTTTAAGGCTGAGAATACTAACGCTTCCGGATATGTTCCAAGACCATAATTCACCTGATGCCCAATACAAAGAAGCGGGCTTAGACGCTGAAAATATTGTTAATATTGCCCTAGATGCATTAGGCATAAAAAGGGCTGAAATTTTAAAAATTGCCAATAATTAATAGAATATTGCTTTAATCGATATATTTTGATTTTAATTGCAAGTTTTGTCTGAATTAAAAATAAAAACCTCAATGCTATATTAGCTTTGAGGTTTAATTATGAAAAAATATAAAAAAATAGAACTATCTTCATTATCACCTTCTGTGGAAACACTAATGGCGATAGAGGAATTAAATCACGATGCTTCTGACCCAAATGAATGGGTTATTGCGACACCGAAACGAAAATATAAAGAATCTTTCAAAAATATAAATTTTGCACTTCATATTTTTAATCAAACTATGAATAAAGCTACGCCAATAAAATATAAAGAAATAATCGCGGTTTAGTTATTTTTCTAAAACATAAGTACCTGGGGCATCACATATCGGCTTTAATTTGCCAGAGCCGATTTTCTTAGCTTTAATTTTATTTCCCGATTTGCCCCCAAGCCAATTATTCCAATCATTCCACCAAGAGCCAGCTTGTTCGGTAAGGCTTTCTTGCCAAGTCTCAACATTATCAGGTAGCTTTGCATTATTCTTAGGAAGCCAATGCATATATTTATTGGCATCAGGATGATTAATAACCCCTGCAATATGACCAGAGCCAGCAAGTATCATTCTTACTTCACCGCCAAATTTTATCGCCCCATTATAAATTGATTTATATGGTGCAATATGATCTTCTTTTGAAGATTGCACATAAATTGGTGTTTTAATATCTGTAATGCTTAAAGTCTTGTTTTTTAAAACTAAACGGCCTTCCGAAAAATTATTCTGTCGATAAAAATTATCTAAATAATCGAGATGTAAAGCTTTAGGCATTTTTGTCTGATCTGAATTCCAGAATAATAGATCGAATGGTTTTGGGTCTTTACCTAAAAGATAATTATTGACCATAAAAGAATAAACAAGGTCATTAGACCTTAGATAATTGAAAGTTTCGGCCATTATGCTTGAATCAAGAACACCATCATGTTGTTCAATTTCATTTTTAATATATTGAAATGCCATGTCATCTGTGAATATTTTTAAATCACCGGCATCTTTAAAATCTTGCTGTGAAGCAAAGAAAGTGGCCGCATTTATTCGCTCATCGCCAATTTGTGCTAAATAAGCCATTGTTGTGGCAAGTAAAGTTCCACCAATGCAATAGCCAACACAATTTATCTTTTCAGTTCCAGTTGCATTTTGGACTTGTTCTAAGGCTTCAAGGATTCCTTTATCCATATAGTATTCAAAATTATTATCGCGCATTTCATTTGTTGGATTAACCCAAGATACTACAAAAACTGTATAACCTTTTGATACCATCCACTTAATCATGGAATTATCTTGACGCATATCAAGAATATAAAATTTATTTATCCATGGCGGAAAGAATAAAAGTGGGATTTCATACACTTCTTCAGTTGTAGGTGTATATTGAATTAATTCAAAAATTTCACCACGATAGACAATTTTACCAGGGGTAATCGCAATATTCTTACCAACTTCAAAAGCACCTAAATCGGTTTGCTTAACAGAAAGGCGGTTCTTATTTCTTTCTAGATCGCTAAGAAGATTTTCAACTCCATGTGAAACGCTTTCACCTTTAGTCTTTAATAATTCTTTTATGGCAACTGGGTTTGTCATTAAAAAATTAGAAGGTGAGAATGCATTTATCATTTGCTCGGTAAAGAATTTAGTTTTTCTTTTGGTCAAATCATCAATATCATCAACGCTATTAACTAGGTTATTTATCCAGTTTGATGTGAATAAATAAGTATCTTTTAAAACTGAAAAATAGGCATTTTCTTCCCATTCTTTATCTTTAAAGCGTTTATCGGTCTGAGTTTTATATTCGTCTTTTATGCCTAATTGTTTATTAGCATTATGTTGCCAAATCCCAAACAGGCCTTCGAATAATTCAATTTGTGATTCAATAAGCTTATCAGGTTTAGAGCTTATTTTAGTCATAACTTCGGTTGTATAGGGGGCGATTCCTAATGGGTCGAGGTTTTGGTGTAAATTAAAAATACTTGAATTCTGTTCTTTTATCTTTTCACTTGCTTCATTGCTAAGAAGTACCGCTTTTTGCAGATTAGAAGCGATTATCGCAAGGTCTTCAGTGGTTTGTTTAACCAATAATTCACGTAGACTCAGGTCTTGAGCTTCAGCGTCATTGTTAGAAGTATCAGCTGTTTTTTGTTTATAATTAGCATTTTTTTGGTTTTTTTTATTCATTTAAACTCTTATAAAGCCTTTTTATGAAGATTCTACTGTATATGTTTGTTAAATAGTAAAATCTTTACTTGAACTTATTAATTGATTGCCCAATAAAACTTAAATAGTTTTTTTAGATTTGAATATGTATAAAGCAGAAATGAAACATAAGAATAAATCATATTTACTGTTTGCATGCCTTGCAGCGGTGCTAATGGTCAATGCTTGTGCAAATACAAATTTAAACAGCAAAAAAAGCATCAAACCACAAATCGCCGCCGATTTAGATAAGCAAATTAAAGCTGATGCTAAATCTGAATATCCCGTGCTTTACAAAATTCCAGAAGTTCCAAAAGATTTAATGACTGATGCTGAGTGGGATGCATTCAATAAATCATTGAAAACTGAACAAATTGCCTTCGAGAAAAAGCCAGATACTTTTAATTTAACTAAAAAAGATTCTGATATTTCTTGGGCTAATAAAGATCGCGCTATTGTTACTAACGATGCGAAAAGCGCACCTGTTCCAGAATTTGATGGCATCGCATGGGCGGCCCGAATGCGGGCAATTATAGATTCTAAAACAAATACCACAGCACAATAATATTCCATTTTGGACAAACATAGTATAGCGCATATTCGCGCTAAGAAATAATGGAGACGCGCAATATGCGTGACGATTTTTATAAAATAAAAAGACTTCCACCTTATGTATTTGAGGAAGTAAATAAAGTTAAAGCAAAGCTTCGCAATCAAGGTGCGGACATAATAGATTTTGGTATGGGAAATCCTGATTTACCCGTGCCTGAACATATTATTCAAAAGCTTGTTGAAAATGCACAAAAACCAAGAACTAATAGATATTCTTCTTCAAGAGGTATAGCAGGTCTAAGACGCGCTATGGCTGGTTATTATGATCGCCGATTTAACGTAAAACTTAACCCTGATACTGAAGTAGTTGCTACACTTGGATCAAAAGAAGGCTTTGCAAATCTTGCACAAGCAATTTGTGCGCCGGGCGATGTGATTATTGCGCCAAATCCTTCGTATCCTATTCATGCTTTTGGCTTTATCATGGCTGGCGGTGTAATTCGCCATATCGAAGCCCATTCACCAGAGCAATATTTATCAGGTATTTCTCGTGCGGTTCGCCATAGTGTACCGCCGCCAATTGCAATGATTTTATGCTATCCCGCTAATCCAACTGCGCAAACGGTTGATTTACAATTCTATAAAGATGCGATTGCTTTGGCGAAAAAGCATGATTTAATTGTAATTTCTGACATGGCTTATTCGGAAATTTATTTTGATGAAAATAATCCCCCGCCAAGTGTTCTTCAAGTTGAAGGTGCAAAAGATTGCGCGGTAGAAATTAATACGCTTTCTAAGACTTATTCTATGGCAGGTTTCAGAGTTGGATTTGCACTCGGAAATTCAAAAATCTTAAATGCCTTATCAAGAGTAAAATCATATCTTGATTATGGCGCTTATACCCCAATTCAGGTTGCGGCAACTGCTGCACTTAATGGGCCACAAGATTGCGTAATTGAAATGCGTAATATTTATAAATCAAGACGTGATGTTTTAATCGATTCATTCGCAAAAGCTGGTTGGGATATTGCAAAACCAGAAGCATCTATGTTTGCATGGACGGCAATCCCTGAAAAATTCCGCCACTTAGGCTCAGTTGAGTTTGCAAAATTATTGCTTGAAAAAGCTTCAATTGCGGTTGCCCCTGGTGCCGGTTTTGGCGAATATGGCGATGAATATGTAAGAATCGCCTTAGTGGAAAATGAACATCGTATTAGACAAGCCGCAAGATCGGTAAAGAAATTTTTTAGTGAATAGTGAAATGACAAGTAAAGTTTTAAGAGTTGGCCTTTTAGGTCTAGGTACTGTTGGCTGTGGCCTTTTGCAAATGATATTTAGTGATGGACCATTATCACAAAAAATTATTGTGAATGGCGTCCATGCACGAAGTAAAAATCGTGAAAGACCTGTCGATATTAGTGCTTTAAAATGGTATGATAGCGCACTTGATCTTGCTAAGGCTGAAGATATTGATGTTTTCATAGAGCTTATGGGTGGCAAAGATGGCCTTGCCTTAGAAGCTGTGGAAACTGCACTTAAAAACAAAAAGCAAGTGGTAACAGCAAATAAAGCAATGCTTGCGGCGCATGGCCTAAGCCTTGCCAAGCTTGCCAAAGAAAATGGTGTTGATATTCGCTATGAAGCGGCGGTTGCTGGCGGTATTCCGGTTGTAAAAGCCCTACGTGAAGGCCTTGCAGGTAATAAAATTAAGTCTATTTCGGGTGTAATGAATGGAACTTCTAATTTTATTCTTACAACAATGGAAAAAACTGGTCGTAGCTTTGCCGATGTCTTAGCCGAAGCCCAAGCGCTTGGATATGCCGAAGCAGATCCAACGCTTGATATTAATGGTGGCGATGCTGCGCATAAGCTTACACTTTTATCGGCACTTGCTTTTACTGGAATACCAGATTTCGACAGCATTGAACTTGACGGCATTGAAACTATTGAACCTGTTGATTTGGAAACCGCGAAATTCTTAGGTTATGCAGTTAAGCTTATTGCTAATGCCAGTGTGAAAGGTGATGAAATTCGTCAATCGGTTCGCCCTAGTTTAGTAAAACATTCAAGCCCAATCGCTGGGGTTGATGGCGCAACAAATGCCGTAATGATAGAAGCAGATCCAGTAGGTACGCTTACATTTATTGGTGCGGGCGCGGGGGCAGGGCCAACGGCATCTGCTGTATCTTCTGATCTAGTTGATTTATATTATGGCGATAGCCGCCCGTTGTTTTCGGGGCCTTATTTAGAAGGTAGAACTTTTAAAACCGCAGAGGCGCATTCATTAAACGCCAAATTCTATGTAAGATTTAATGTTAAAGACAAACCAGGGGTCATAGCTAAAATCTCTGATACTTTGGCACGCCATCAAGTTTCAATCGAAAGCTTCTTGCAAAAACCACCGGTAAGCAAAGATAATGTTGTTATTGTACTTACTACACAAGAATGTAATGAATCGGTGCTAATTGACGCAATTACTGAATTATCAGGATTTGAAGAGTTTTCGGCAAATCCTTTGATAATGCCATTAATGAATTAGGTCTTTTATGTTGTATATATTTCCACATGAAGTTGAAGACGGCATTATAAGCGCGGCTGAAGAAGCGGCAATAGCGGCATATAGCAAAGTTGGCTTTGGTGACGAGGTTGCCGCAGATAAGGCCGCGCAAGCGGCTATGTTTGAAGCTTTGAATTCAATGACAATTTCTGGAAATATTGTGTTTGGTGAAGGCGATAATACTGAATCTGAATTCCTTTATGAGGGTGCAAAGGTTGGTGAAAAAGGTGGATTGTCGTTTGACATTGCGCTTGACGCTTTAGAAGGCACAATGATGGCTGCTAAGGCTATGCCAAATGCGCTTTCGGTAATTGCTATTTCCAAAAAAGGGGGGCTTTTGCAAGTTCCCGATATTTATATGGAAAAAATTGCGGTTGGCCCAAATTATCCAAAAGATATAATTGATATTGATAAGAGTGTCGAAGAAAACTTAAATGCACTTGCGGCATATAAAAATATCGAAATTTCTGAAATTGGGGTTTGTGTGCTTGATAGACCAAGACATGCTGCATTAATTTCAAAAATTCGTGAAGTTGGTGCAAGAGTTATACTTATTTCAGATGGTGATGTAGCGGGTGTTATTTGCACCACAGAGCCTAAAACTAATATTGATATTTATATGGGGACAGGCGGCGCACAAGAAGGTGTTTTTGCGGCGGCGGCTTTATCTTGTGTTGGTGGTCAGTTTCAAGCAAGATTCGTAGTAAGATCACGCGAAGATAAACTTGCACTTGAACGCGTTAATATAAATGATACTGATAAAAAATATACCATCGAAGATTTGGTCAAGAGTGATGTTATATTTGCACTTTGCGGAATAACAAATTGCAAAATTGTAAAAGGCGTGACTAAAAAAGATAGTGGTGTTGAAACAAATACTCTTGTCTTTAATAGCCAAAAGCGCATGATACGAACTGTAAGGACGCTGCGCCTTAAATAAATTGGAAAAATTATGACGGCGAAATTATTTGGCATTGAAAATTCATTAAAAGGCCAAAAATGGATTGCTCCTAATTATGATATTAATGAATATAATAATTATAAAAGACAAAATCTAAGCGATATAGAAGCTCGGATTTTATCTTTAAGAAAATTTCCGATTGAAAAAATCGAAGATTTATTAAATCCCAAGCTTAAAACCCAAATGCCAGATCCAAATTGTCTTTTAAATATGGATTTGGCGGTACAAGCGATTATCGAAGCAATTGATAAAAATTCACAAATTACAATATTTGCAGATTATGACGTTGATGGCGGCACTTCGGCGGCAATATTAACAACTTGGTTTAACCATATCGGGATTAATACTAATATTTTTGTTCCCGATAGAATCAAAGACGGCTATGGCCCTAGCCCCCAATTAATGCGCGCGATAAAGGAAAAAGGGACAGACCTTCTTATAAGTGTAGATTGCGGTGCGGCGGCGCATTCTGCATTAGAGGAAGCCTTTAAAATTGGGCTTGATGTTGTGGTTTTTGACCATCATTTAATGCAAGGGGAAATTCCCCCATCAAAAGCGATTGTTAATCCTAATAATCCCGAAGATACATCTGGGCTTGGTAATCTAACGGCGGCGGGGGTGTGCTTTATGGCAATTGTCGCCCTTGATAGGGAATGGCGAAGGCTTGGAAGAACTAATAATAATTTTAGTGCAATGGAATTATTAGATTTAGTGGCTTTGGGTACAATTTGCGATGTTGCGCCTTTAACTGATTTAAATCGTGTTTTTGTGGCGCAAGGTCAAAAAATACTTGGAAAATTGCCACGCGCTGGGCTTGCGGCATTATCAAGCGTTGCAGGTCTTAAAAAGGCAGGCAATGTCTTTGCCGCCGCTTGGGTATTTGGCCCAAGACTTAATGCAGGTGGAAGGATCGGCGATTCAAGCCTTACTGTAAGATTGCTTACAACCATTGACGAAGAAGAAGCGCATAATTTATCTTTGCAGCTTGAAACCTTAAATGCCGAACGCCGCGCAATAGAAGCAGGTATTATAGAAGAAGCAATTCTGCAAATCGAAAGCGGTAAAGCAGGGGATAAAAATAATGCCGTTTTATTACTTGGCGCCAAAGGTTGGCACCCTGGGATTCTTGGCATTGTCGCAGGGCGCATGAAAGAAAGATATAATCGCCCTTGTATTATTATAGGCTCGGTCAATATTGATGATGAAATCGCAAAAGGCTCTGGGCGCTCTATTGAAGGGGTAAATCTTGGAATGGCTGTAAAGGCCCTTGTTGATAAAGGGCTTATCCATTCGGGCGGTGGTCATGCAATGGCAGCCGGCCTAAGTATGAATTTTTCTGACATTGAAATCGTCCGTGAAGAAATCAATAGACTTGTAGAATCTGATACTTTTTCCGCCCTTGAATCCCAAAGCCAAAGCATTGATGCAATTGTTTCATGCAGTTCCATTTCAATTGATATTTTAGACTCTCTCGATAGGCTTGGGCCTTTTGGTACAGGTTGGCAAGAGCCTTTGTTTTGTGTCGCAAATGCAAGAATTATCAAGACAGATACTCTTAACGGCGGTCACTTACGCATTGTTTTTACTGATGATTCTGATGTTACTATTGCCGGTATTTGTTTTGGCGCAATGGGCACGAAACTGGGTGAAGGAATATTGTCAAAAAGGAAGCTGCATTTAATTATTCGTTTGAAACGCGATGAATGGCGTGGTTCAAACACGGTTCAAGCTGAAATAATTGACGCTTGTTATGCGTTTGATGCAGTTGAGCACTTGCATTAAAAAAAGTGACGCTATATAGAAACGCCATCGCTGAACAAGCTGATTTGCGGCTCCTTCGTCTATCGGCTAGGACGCCTGATTTTCATTCAGGAAAGACGGGTTCGACTCCCGTAGGAGCTGCCACTTTAT
>CAYUCW010000034.1:0-24115 GCA_964443435.1 uncultured Caulobacteraceae bacterium
AATCAAAGCCACCAAAGCCAATAATATTAAAACCATGCGCGTTGATGAAGCGGCACTTATGGTTTTACAAAATTAAACATTTATTTTTAGATTTTTTTACTTTTTAGTTGAAACTTAATTTTTATTAGGATATCCATTTATTGCAATAAAAGGGTGGGTATTTTGCGTAAAGTTTATTTATTAAATGGCGTTATTGCCATTGCTGCGGCTTGTTTAATTTTTTGCAATTCAAATGCACAAGATACCGAACACTTGAACAAAATTGATCCGCTTATTATTTATAAAATGGCAAATCAATTTGTGAATTTTACAAGCGAAGCAATCAAAGCAAGCGATGAATTAAATGATGCAAAATCAATAGATGAAAATTTGGATAAATCTTCGATTTACTTAAAGTCTGAAACGATAGATGGCGCAAAAGCCTTTGCGATGCTTGCCGCACTAAAATCAGAGGATTTTAAAATTGGTTTGGATGCAGAGGCAAACAAAATTGGTGCGAATGAACTTATAATTCTTTTAACTCAAAACCCCGACAAAATAATTGAAATTCCCGGTTTCGAAAGCGCAAAGCAATATGCAGGTGCGGCTTTCGGAAATTTAGAAGCCAAAACCATACTAAGTGCCGAGAAAATTACAAAAGCATCTTATGATATTCAAAAACTAAACTGGTCTAAGAATATTATTGATAAGAAAGTCCATATGGATGCACTTGATAATAATTATAATGCAAGCACAGATTTTGCGGCAATTGATGCCGATACAATTATTACTGAAGGAGCAAAAATAACCCCAATTAATAATAATATTATCGCGGCGGCGGCTTTATTCCAATTAGATAATTATGATGGCGCTTATACGCTTTTAAAACCTAATAGTGGCAATTTTTGCGTAAAACGTGCTTTTTTAAACATAAAGCAATGCATAGCCGCAACCAGATACCCATTTGAGCATGCCTTTTGCCTTTCTAAACATTCTTATACAGAACCACTTAATTGCGCGAGTGCCGCAGTTAAATAAAAGCCCAAGCAAGCTTGGGCTTTCAAATTTATGTATTAAATTTTCGAAATGGAGAACTTTAAAAATTTATAGTTTGCGTGAAATAGCAGAAGGGCGCATTTCGAGTAGCGGAATGTATTTTTAATACATGAGCAACACAGAAAAAGCCCGACGCACTAGTTCGCCAAAATATGAATTTTTAATCTCCCGCAGAGACGGCAACCATTGCGGCGCGTAATACTCGACCAGACAAGGTAAATCCTGGTTGGAATACTTCGGCAATATGGTCTTTTGGGATTGCACTTGGGATTTGCGCTACGGCTTGGTGAAGGTTTGGATCAAATTTTTCACCTTGAACACCGATTTTTTTAACGCCATGACGCTCTAGGGTGTTGTATAGATCTTTTTCTGTAAGCTCTATACCTTCGATGAAAGCTTTTGCGCTTTCATTGGCGCGTAATTCATCATTAATAGTTGTAAGTGCACGGCCCAAAGTATCGGCAAGCGGCAATAAATCGCGCGCGAATTTATCAATTGCATAAAGTCTTGCTTCAGTTCTGTCTTTTTCGGCGCGGCGACGGGTGTTTTCCGCCTCTGCCATAGAACGAAGTGCGGTGTCTTTCAAAACTTCAATTTCTGATTTGGCCTGAACTAATTGATCTTCAAGTGAAAGTTCTAAATTCTCTGATTGTTCTTCATCGGCAATATTTTCGATATTTTCATCAGTATTAATTTCGATTTCTTCTATTGTTTCTGAATTATCTTGGTTTGTCATTATAATGTCCTGAAATTTATTAAGGCATACATAGTGGAATTTTTTATAATTTCACCCCCCTAACCTTGCTTTTCTACCATCTTTGTCAGTATTTTTGCGGTATAATCCACAATTGGAATAATACGTGCATAATTAATCCGTGTTGGGGCAATTACCCCTAATGCACCGACTACTCTATTTTGTCCATCTAAATATGGCGCGGCAATTAAAGCCGAGCCAGAAAGCGCAAACAAAGGATTTTCGGCACCAATAAATAATTTAACAGAACTACCTTCTTTAGTCGCATCAAGAATTTGGATTATTTCGCGCTTTGATTCAAGTTCTTCAAATAATTCTCTTACTCTTTCAAGATCGAAAGCATTTGCTTCATTAAGAAGATTGGCGCGTCCCCTTACAATAAGCTTTCTATCATCTTGCGAATTTGCGCCCGACCAAGCCGCAATGCCAGATTTTATAAGCTTGGCGCTTACTTCATCTAATTCTTTTTGGGCATTTTTAAAATCGGCCTCAATTTCAATAATGCCTTCATGCAAGGTTTTGCCTTTTATGCGGTGATTAAGATAATTACTGGTTTCTTTTAATTGGCTTTGGGTAATGCCAATTGGGCGCGGAATAAGGCGATTTTCAACATTGCCATTTTCAAACACTAAAACCACAAGGATTTTTTCATTATCAAGACCAACAAATTCAATTTGTGAAATTGTAGCTTCTTTATTTGGCGTAGTCACAAGCCCCGCACCACCCGCAATATCGGATAAAAATTTTGACGCCGCCGATAAAGCATTAGAAATATTATTATCCGAAATATTTATTTGCCTATCAATATTTTGTTTTTCTTCTTGGCTTAGGTCGGTAACTTCAAGAAGGCCATCAACAAACATTCTTAGGCCATAATTGGTTGGCATGCGCCCTGCGGACATATGCTGACTATCTAAAAGTCCTAGGTTTGATAAATCCGCCATAGTATTACGAATAGTCGCCGGCGAAAGCCCAATTCCCTTAAGGGCAAGTGTACGTGAGCCAATGGGAATCCCGCTATCTATATAGCTTTCGACTATTTCTTTGAAAATATCGCGCGCTCTTTCATTAAGCTCTGAAAGATGCGTTATTTTATTAAAACTATTCATGGGATTATCTTATAAAAATATAAAGAATTATTCAATGATTGTTTTTGCTGTAATGGTTTTGCTTAAATCGTAATTTTGTGATATTTGGCAGAAAAATATGAAAGGTCAGACCCCTGTCTAACGAAGAAATTATTACGCCAAAAAAACGCGTTCGCGTTAAGAAGCCTAAACTACCTGCTAGTGATTTAAGAGATATTGTTGTTGCCAGCCTTGATGAAGATAAGGCGCAAGATATAATTTGCATTGATTTAGAAGGTAAAACTTCGATTGCGGACTTTATGGTTGTAGCGTCAGGTACATCACAAAGGCATGTTGCCGCGCTTGCCGATAAATTAATGACCAAGCTTAAAGAATTAGGCCTTAAAAAGCTTAAAGTTCAAGGCCTTCCGAATGCGGATTGGGTTTTGGTTGATACTGGCGACTTTATTGTTCATCTTTTCAAACCAGAAGTAAGAGAATTCTATTCAATTGAAAAAATTTGGTCTGGCGAATCTAATCATCTTCTAAGCACCGACTTTATGGGCAAAAAATAATCCGTGATTATAAGTCTTTGCGCAATTGGCAAATTTAAGAAAACCGAATCAGAGCAAGCTCTAACACTTGATTATATAGATAGAGCAAATGTCACAGGGCGTGGGCTTGGCCTAAGTCCTGTAAGGCTTCTTGAATATGATACAAAAATCAATGCGCCGCATAAAGAAAAAGAAAGCGCACTTATACTTGAAAATATATCCCAAAGTGCATTTCTTATAGTTCTTGATGAAAATGGTGCGAATTTAAAATCGCGTGAGTTTGCAAAACTTATTGAGCATCAAAAAGATATTGGCACTAAAGAAATAATATTTGCAATTGGCGGTGCCGAAGGTCATGGTGAAGCCTTAAAAAATCGTGCGAATCAAATAATTTCTTTCGGTAAATTAACTTGGCCACATAAGCTTGTAAGAACTATGGCAGCGGAGCAAATTTACAGGGCAATTAATATAATCGCGGGCACGCCTTATCATAAAGATTAGTTGTTGTATGGGATATTGTTTTGATATTATTGGGTAATTATTCACAATATAAAAAATACTTATTCTTGGTACTTAGTTTTTTAATACCATTAAACGCGTCAATATACGGCAATGCATTTGCGCAATCAGATAGTCAAAAAGAACTTAAAAGATTAGAGCTTGAACAAGCAACGCGGCAAAAAAGGGTTACAATTCTTGAAAGCAATGCCAAACAGGCAAGTGATGAAATAAGTCAGTTAAGACAAAGGCTTATTAATGCCGCACAAGAAAGAGACTTACTTGAAAAGCGCGCTGAATCTTCTTTCACAAGCCTTATAAACCTAAGAAAACAAGAAAAAAACGCGACCAATAGCTTAATGGAAAGGCGCGAAGCGCTTGAAGATGTTATTGTTGCACTTATTGCGGTTGAACGGGATAGACCCCCTGCCCTTGCGGTGCGCCCAACTAATGCCACCGAAGCCGCAAGAGTTGCAATTATTATGCGTCTTGTTGCGCCGGGCCTTGATAGCCGTACAAGGTCAATTGCCAATGAAATCAAACAATTAAAACAAGTGCGCGAAAATATTCTTATGTCTAATGTTGAATATCGTAATGCAACCATCAAACTTACTAATGCGCGAAAAAATGTAGGGATTTTGATTGCAGAAAGACAAAGATTAATCGCAAAGCTTAATCAAGATGCGCAAAATGAAAAGAATGTGATTAATGCAATCTCGGTACAAGCTTCAAATCTTCGCGAATTAATCGGAAGCCTTGGGAATAATGCCGCAAGTAAAAACGAACCTGTATTTTCAAGTAATTTTGCCGATTATAAAGGAAAATTAATAAGACCCGTGAATGGAATTATAGTAAAAGGATATGGCGCAAAACTTGATGAAGGAGGAAATGCAACAGGAATTACATTTAGGTCAAGACAAGCTTCGCAAGTCGTATCCCCATTTGATGGACGCATTGAATTTGCTGCACCTTTTAGATCTTATGGAAAATTATTAATAATTAACGTAGGCTCTGGCTATAGAATCATAGTTGCAGGGCTTGGCGCAACTTATGTTGAGGCCGGACAAGACGTATTAGCAGGTGAACCAATCGGCGAAATGACCAATTTAAGTCAAGCGAATAATGAATTATATTTTGAAATAAGGAAAAATGAAACTACATTAGATCCAGCACTATGGTTACAGAAAATATCAAATAATATTAATGCAAATATTAGTAGTAAATAGTGTGTTTATTTAATAGTTTCAAATTTATATACTAGTTTATTCTAGTTTAAATAATTATATGTATAGACGACATAAGTCGGGAGTAATTAATGGAAGATAAGTCAGTATTAGAAAGTGAAGAAAATAAAAACACTTCTAATAAATCAAATTTAAAAAATAATGGCTTATCTAAACTATGGCTTGGGCCATTAATTGCTGGCGCGGTTGCTTTTGGCTTTATTATTGGTGGCACAACTGTTGCTGTATCTCAGGCAAATAACCAAGTTATTAGCGGTGATAATTCAAGAGAGAAAACACTTCATAAGCTTGATGTTTTTGCCGAAGTTTTGGCGCGTGTAAATAATGATTATGTTATAAGCCCTGATCAAGAAAAACTTATTGATGCCGCAATAAATGGAATGTTGGCTTCACTTGATCCGCATTCAAGCCTTATGTCTGATAAAGACTTCACGAATATGCAGCAGTCTACAAAAGGTGAATATGGCGGACTTGGTTTAGAGGTAACTTCTGAACAAGGCGCGGTTAAAGTCGTATCACCTATGGACGGCTCACCTGGTGCAAAAGCGGGCTTAAAAGCAGGCGATAAAATTATTGCAATTGACGGGGTTTCTATTCTTGGGCTTCCACTTGATCAAGCCGTTGATAAAATGCGTGGTAAAGCCGGAACAAGTATAAAAATCACGGTTGTACGTGAAAAAGTACCGCCAAAAGTTTATACAATTACTCGTGAAGTTATCGTTCTTCACCCTGTAAAGATGCGCCTTGAAGGCAATGTTGGCTATGTAAGAATTTCAACATTTGTAAATCAAAATACCACTAAAGAGCTTTCTGAGGCACTAGATAAAATTCAAAAAGATCTTGGCGGCAATCTAAAAGGCGTTATTGTCGATTTAAGAAACAATGGCGGCGGTCTTCTTGACCAAGCCGTTGGCGTGACTGACCTATTAATGGATAGAGGCGAAATCGTTTCAACACGTGGACGCAACCCTGACCAAGCGGTAAGAATAAATGGCACTGCTGGCGAAAAAATTGCGGGCATTCCTTTGGTGGTTTTAATCAATGAAGGCTCGGCATCGGCTTCTGAAATTGTTGCCGGCGCACTTCAAGATAGAAAACGCGCAACCATTATTGGTACAACAAGCTTTGGTAAAGGCTCTGTGCAGTCGGTAATCCCTATTTCAAATGGTAAAGATGGCGCTTTAAGGCTTACTACCGCAAGATATTATACGCCTTCTGGTCGTTCAATTCAGGGCGCGGGTATTGATCCCGATATTGAGATTGCTTCAACCATCTTAACCAAAGAAGATGTAGAGCGTCGCCGTGCACTTGCTTTAACAGAAGATGCACAGCCGAATGCCCTTAATAATGATAGCGGTGCGGTTCGTAAGCCGCCAAAACTTCCTGATGATATGCCGCCTGAAAATTGGAAAGCCGATGATGATTATCAATTAAAGCAAGCTATTGCTATATTAAATCAAGGGCTTCCATTAAGGCCTGTTCCAAAAACCACTGCTCCTAATAAATTGGCTGAGGCAAAAACAAGTCAAACCAAGACTACGGCTAATCTTGTTAAAAAAGATAGTGTTCCGAAGAGTGTTAAAATGGATTTAAGCAAACCATCGGAAGAAAATAAGAAATAATTTTAAATGGCCGCATTTATTTGTGGCCTTTATTTTTTTATTAACCAAAATAATCCAATATTGTCATGGATTTAAAAATTATGGCAATTACGAATATTATTAATAGCAAACCAGTTTTATTGGGCTTAAAGCATTTTGGCTTTGGTCTTGCTGGTGTTGTGGGCATTTTAACCCTTGGTGCGGCAATTACTGAAATAAAAGGTAACCCCAATGATATAGGGCCATTAGTTGATATTGGTGTCCCTAAATATATTGCGCCGGCAAAAAAACCTCAAACTGGCTTAGTTGCCGAAGTTACAAATACCCATGCAGAAGCAATAGGGCTTAGGAAAATTTTACCATTTGGTGAAACTGGTACGGCAACCATCTGGAACTCAAGCACATTACCAAGTTCAAGTATTACTGCGCCAATCCTAAGTAAGGATACAATAAGCCCAACTGACCCTGTTATTCGTTCGGTTGCAGAGGCGGCGTCGGCACCTCATAGCGGGTCAGTAAATATAATTAATCAAGGCATGGCTAGTGAAACTGGTGTGAATATTATTCGCCCTAATATACCAATGGTTGGCGGTGGCTCTCCGCTTGTTAGTGCGCCTATTACTGCGGTTCATAGCCAAGGACAAAATGGCTTATTGCCAATAATTGCCCCTGATGGACGTACACCTTTTGATGTTTATAAAAGACCATATACAGCTCAAGGGCCAAGGGTAGCGCTTGTTGTTGGTGGTCTTGGCATGAATGCAAGAATTACAGAACGCGCTATTAATCAATTACCGGCCGAAGTCACACTTTCATTTGTTCCTTACGCCGATAATTTACAAGGTTGGGTAAACCGCGCCAGAGCGCAAGGACATGAGGTTTTAATCGAAATCCCAATGGAACCTTTTGATTATCCTGAAAATGATACTGGTCCACATACTCTAACTTCGAATGCGACATCTGAAGATAATCAAAAAAAGCTTGAATTTTTATTATCTAAAACCACTGGCTATTTTGGCGTAACTAATTATCTTGGCGGAAAATTTGCTAGTTCAATTGGTGCAACCACCGCTATGCTTCGTCAAATTAAATCAAGAGGGCTTGGCTTTATCACCGATGGCACGGCGGAAAATCTTGGTAATACCGCACTTGGACTTGGGCTTAAAACTGCATCTGCTGCAAGAGTGATAGATCAAAGACCTTCCGCGGGTGACATAAGCTCACAATTAGGTGCATTAGAAGCCCTTGCGACACAAAAAGGTAAAGCCCTTGGTTTTGGAGTTGGCTATTCTGTAACCATAGATCAGATTGCAATCTGGGCGGCATCGGCAAAAGCACGCGGGATTTCACTTGCGCCTGCTTCAAGTATTGCTGAGTAGAATTATGCTTACTGCAAGTATTCAAGTGCAAGTGTGGATTTTTTTTAATTTTAGTCTAAATAAATTATATGAATAATCCGCCACCAAAATTTTATAGACCAAATGTTGGCCTTTTGATTCTAAATCAAGAAGGATTGGCTTGGATTGGCAGAAGACGCGGCTTTAGAGGCGCTTTTTGTTGGCAAACTCCACAAGGCGGCATTGATAAAGGCGAAGATTTGCAAACTGCGGCGCTTCGTGAATTATTCGAAGAAACCGGTATCGATTCTAATTTAGTTGAATTTATAGATCAAAGCGATGATTGGCTTTGCTATGATTTCCCTGAATCTATGAAAAAAAAGAAACTAAATAATTATCGTGGCCAAGCTCAAATGTGGTTTGCTTTGAAATTTAGTGGTGATGCAAGCCATATTAAGCTTGATAATCATAAGCAAATTGAATTTGATGATTGGCGCTGGGAAAAACTTGCCAATCTTCCAAGTCTTGTAGTGCCATTCAAGCGCGAAGTTTATGAAAAAGTTGCAAAAAGATTTTCAAGGCACGCGGCGCAATAACTTAAGTTTTTCGGCTTAGGTTTTTCTATTTGCCAATGGATGCTTAGAAGCAACAAGCTTTTTTAATTTATCACTGGCGACATGCGTATAAATTTGGGTTGTTGAAATATCACTATGTCCCAATAACATTTGCACCGCTCTTAAATCCGCACCACCTTCTAATAAATGCGTAGCAAAAGCGTGTCTTATGGTGTGCGGCGAAAGCTTTGAAATATCGATGCCGGCTTCAAGCCCTAATTTATCCAAGAGCCGCGCGAATTGCCTTCTTCCAAAATGACCTTCCTTGGTTGCCGCAGGAAACAAAAATTCAGACTTTTCATCGGTTTTAAGGCGATATTCAAGCCATGCTTTGAGTGCTTCTACCGAAGGCTCACCTAATGGGACAAGCCTTTCTTTGCCGCCCTTGCCGTAAATAATAAGGGCTTTGGCGGTATTATTTTGCACTTCTTTGATAGGGATTGTTTTAAGCTTTAAGCTTACAAGTTCGGTCACACGAAGCCCCGCGGAATAGCATAATTCAATCATACATACCGCCCTTAAACTATCTATTGCATCAAGAGTTTGCGCAGCATTTAAAAGGGCATCAATCTGATTTAATTCAATAGTTTTTGGCAAATTCCTATCTTGCTTGACCCCTTCCCATCTTGTGGTTGGGTCGATTGTTATAAGGTTTTCAAGCTGACAAAAGCCAAATAATTGGCGAAGCGCGGCACGTCTTCTGGAAATTGTTGCATTACTTAATTCCCGCTTGGCAATATTAATTGCATAATTTGAGATAATATCATGATTAATATCTTTAATCCCAATTTCACCATAATTTTGAAGAATGAAATTTAGAAAATCTTGTAAATCACGTCTATATGATTCAATTGTATTTTTACTAGCACCTCTTTCAGCACTCATCATTTCAAGGAAATTATTAATTACCTCAATCAATTTGCTGTCCCCAATTTGGCTTTTCTTGTGTTTGCTTTGTAGTAGGTTTCACAGGAGGCTTCACAGGCGGCTTTGCAACTGGTTTCGCTGGCACGCTTGGCTTTGGCTTATAAAGACTTATGCTTTTTGCAAGTATAGTATAAATCGCAAGCTCTTTTGCTTCGGTTTCAAGACCAATAAATTTAAGGGATTTTATAGCTTTGGATATAGTAAATACATCAATTGTTTTAGGATCTTGGCCTTTAAGCAAAAGCGCAATATTCAATATAATTTCCGCCGATGATTTACGCTCTAGTGCATAGTCTAAAGCTTCGATATTTTGAAGATTTTTGGCGCTTAAATTATTATAAACCAAGCTATAATCATTAATTGGCAATCCTGCGGCAATCGCAATATTTACAAGTGACTTGTCTTTTAAAGATCTCAGTAAATCTTCATTCTGGATTATTGGATTATTTGCTTTAAGTGCAAAAATCAAATTTTGATATTCTGTATAGCCATATATATCACCAATTTTCTTTGCCGCGTCGAAATTTCCAATTAATAAAGCCGCATCGATAATACTGGCATTGGTTTTTTCACTTAGTGCATAAGTTTCAAGGCTTTTTGAAGAACCAAATGCCGAAATATAAAAATCAATAAAACTTTGGGCAAGGCTAACACTTTCAATATCGGTTTCAATTAAATTTGAATAATTAAGCCCAAGTAATCGCGCCCGATTTATAAGCTCTTGCGAAGGATTAGACTTAATAAGGCTTGAAACAACCAAAGGAGAAAGGCCATTTATTTGCGCTGGGCTTGGTTTAAGCCCTAAATAATTAGAAAGGGCTAATTGGCGGCCATTATCAGCTCGAAATGTAAAATTGCCTAAAATTTCTGGATTACCATCAAAGGCCGAAGCAAAAGTAATTGCCTTTGTAAGCCATGCTTCATATGGCTGCGCTGCGCCAATTGTCTTTGATAAATCAAGGCTTAACTGCGCCGCCGCGCCTTCTTTATTAAGAGCATAACAAACCGATCTAAGTTCTAGAATTTGTTTATTAGGGGTTTTTGGATTAAGGCCCGCAACAAGATTACAAGCCGCATCTTTCTCGCCATTTGCCAAAAGCGTATCCGCATAAAGTGAAGACAGATAGATTTGATCTATTATATTTGGATAGCCACTAAAAAGAGTCTTCACATTTTCAACTGGGCCAAGCCTATAAGCCAATAAGAATCTATTATTTGCAGTAGTTATTGTTGCATTTGGCGCAGTGCCGCCAGAAAATACAATATTCCTTAGAAGTTTTTGAATTATTGGAAATTGAACACTATTATCAAGTGTTCCAAATAAATAGTTTAGATTATATGTATTTGAATTTTCCCAAAGACTTGTAT
The DNA here is from genome assembly GCA_964443435.1 of uncultured Caulobacteraceae bacterium. Taxonomy (GTDB): domain Bacteria; phylum Pseudomonadota; class Alphaproteobacteria; order Caulobacterales; family Aquidulcibacteraceae; genus Pseudaquidulcibacter. Next base: position 11,000 of record CAYUCW010000034.1, read on the forward strand.
CAAATTGTTTAATATTATCATCAGTTGCATTAATTCCCCAAAGCCCGACATCACTTATTTTATTCTCTTTAATATTTATTGGTGCACTTATTAGGGACGAGGTATTTATATTTTCCTGAATATTATCTTGGGCAAATGCAGGTGTCGTAAAAACAAGAAATGCACCTACAAGACTTTTTGCCAAACCTTTTGCATTTTTTTTAAACAAACTAATATCCTTGAAAATAAGCGATTCATAACGATATAAAAGCTTATAACAAAAAAACGGCAGTTTAAAGGCTAATGTTTTTTGATTTTATTTAAAAAATGTCATATTATCTAATATGTTGTGTATTTTGCATACTTTGCGTAAAAGGATAAAGCAGAAATTGCTTTAGAATATTAAGTGATGAAAAAAAATAAGGTGGACAAATGAATCCACCAATAAAATTAAATAAAACCATTGCTTTAGTTGGTTTAATGGGTGCTGGGAAATCGACTGTTGGAAGACGGCTTGCGCATACGCTTGGCTTAAACTTTTGCGATGCAGATGAAGAAATTGAAATTGCCGCAGGCCGCCCGATAAAAGATATATTTGCTGAACGTGGCGAAGAAGAATTTAGAGCCGGTGAAAGACGTGTTATTGCCCGAATTTTAGAAGAACAACCCTTAATCCTTGCTACTGGTGGCGGTGCATTTATGAACCCACTTACAAGAGTTCTTCTAAGAGAAAAAGCTATAAGTATTTGGCTTAGAGCCGATATAGATACTTTAATGCACCGCGTTAGTCGTAAAAATGATCGCCCATTATTGCATACAAAAAATCCACGCCAAACCATGCAAGATTTAATCGATGTAAGATATCCAATTTATGCCGAAGCAGATATTATTATTGACTCAATTGATGGCCCTCATAGTCATACGGTTGAAAATGTAATAAAAGGCCTGATTGAATATGGCATTTTAGACCAAGAAACATATTATAATTTTGAAAGTGAAATCCATAATGACTAGCATAATTCCCATTTCCTTAGGGGAAAGAAGTTATAATGTTGTTTTAGGTCAAAATTTACTTCAGAACGCTTATGAATATATTTCACCTATTCTTAAACGCAAAAGAATTGCGATTATTGCCGATGAAAATGCTTGGAAATTTCATGGCAAAAAACTTAGTGATAATCTTGCAAAGAATAATGTTGAGTTTAAAATAATCGAAGTTGCAAGCGGTGAAAAAACCAAAAGTTTTGCCAGTTTTGAAAGAGTTTGCGAAGAATTACTTGAATTTGGTATTGAACGCTCTGATATTATTATAGCATTTGGTGGCGGTGTTGTTGGTGATTTAACGGGCTTTGCGGCAAGTGTTATTAATCGCGGCGTCGATTTCATTCAGATCCCCACAACACTTTTATCGCAAGTGGATTCATCGGTTGGTGGTAAAACCGCGATAAATGCCAAAGCCGGTAAAAATCTTATAGGCGTATTTTGGCAACCGCGCCTTGTGCTTGCCGATACAGGCACTTTGGATACTTTAAACAAGCGCGATATTATGGCTGGCTTTGCTGAAATATTCAAAATGGGCTTGATTAAATATAGTGAATTTTTTGATTTCTGTGAAACAAATACCGATAAAATAATAAATTCCAACGGCGAAGAAAGATTATATGCAATCAAAAAAGCAATTGAAGGCAAAGCCGAAATTGTCGAACTTGATGAGCGTGAAAATGGTGTTAGGGCTTTGCTAAATCTTGGACATACTTTTGGTCACGCCATTGAAGGCGGCGTAAATTATGATGAGAATCTATGGAGACATGGCGAAGCCGTAGCGCTTGGGATTGCAATGGCCGCAAGATTTTCAAACAGAATCGGTCTTTTAAGCCAAAGCAGTGCTTCAAGAATTGTCACATTTCTAAAAAATACTGGCTATAGAACTGATTTATCGACAGAAACAATATTTAACGCTAATGATATGCTTAAAGTCATGAGTCATGATAAGAAGAATTCAGGCGGGCAAGTCACTTTGGTTTTATTAAACGAAATTGGCGAAGGTATTGTTCATAAAAAAGCTAGTAATGAAGAAATTTTAGAGTTTTTAAAAGGCGAAACTAGCCTGCAAAACGAAAACAGGATACATAATTAACAAATGGACGCATTATTAACGACGTTTGCAGTAGTATTAATACTTATAGCGTTAAATGCTTTTTTCTCCCTTGCTGAGACCGCATTAACTGCCGCTTCGCGCGCCAAAATGGCTAATCTTGAAAAAGAAGGCGATCCAAAAGCTGCCCGCGTCAATAAATTATTAGAAGAACGCGCCGAAATGATTGGTGCAATTCTTTTGGGTTCTAATCTTGTAACTATTGCCGCATCTGCAATCGCTACAACCATGTTTAGCCAAGCCTATGGGCCAGCGGGCGCGGCAATCGCAACCGCAATTCTAACACCTTTGCTTTTAATTTTTGGAGAAGTGCTTCCAAAATCAATGGCGATAAATGGTGCGGACGATATAGCGAGAAGCGTATCATTACCGGTACAAATCATGATTAAGGTTCTTTCGCCTGTAATGTATTTGCTTACTGGATTTGTGGCCCTTTTAATGAAACTTATGGGCATTAAGGGTGAAGTATATACTACTGAACAAGCACTTGCCGAAATCCGTGGCGCAGTAGAGCTTGGAAGGCAATCAGGACATATTGAAAAATCAGATCATGATAGAATTGGCGGCGTTCTTAGCCTTATTGAGCTTGATATTTCCGATGTAATGATTCACCGAACTAATATTAAGTCGCTTGATATTTCAAAACCACCGCGCGAAATTATAAGCCAAATGCTTGCTAATCCGCATTCAAGAATGCCACTTTATGATGATGAGCCAGAGAATATTGTCGGTATTTTAAATACAAAAGATATGCTTCAAGCAATTGTAGAAAAAAATGGCAATATTGATGATATTGAAATTAAATCAGTAATGAAAGAACCTTGGTTCATTCCTGATACTACAACCTTGCAAGAGCAATTAGAGGAATTCCTTAAAAAACGTAATCACTTCGCCCTAGTTGTTGATGAATATGGTGTTTTACAAGGTCTTGTTACGCTTGAGGATATTCTTGAAGAAATTGTTGGCGATATTATTGATGAAACCGATGTTGCTAAACAAGGCATAAGGCCACAAGGCGATGGTTCTATTTATGTTGATGGTTGGGTTCCTATACGCGATGTTAATCGCCATATGGACTGGGATTTACCTGATGAAGATGCGGTTACGGTTGCGGGGCTTGTAATCCATGAAGCGCAAGCAATCCCTAATCAAATGCAGGCATTCTCTTTCCATAATTATCGTTTTCTAGTTTTAAGAAAAAAGGGTAATCAGATTTTAGCGCTAAGAATTACCCCCGAAAAGCCAGCGATAGTTAATTAGGTTTTTCTATTAATTCAGGTTTAAAAATCATATTGCCATTTTCATCAAAAGTTTGAAACTGATTAGGATTACTTAGGTTTTTAAAAGTATTAACCATATCACCAATTGGCATGCTGGCTTTAATATTGAATTTAAATGGTTGCCCCGATAGGACGCTTTGATTAGCGCCTTCAAGTAAAACTTTAAACACCATTTCACCTGTTAAGCGCCCATCTATGTTAAGCTCTAGGATGCGGTATTTTAAGTTTCTTAAGGCTTCTACCGCAAGTTCGGCAATTGGCGGCGGCGGCTTGCCAAACAAACGCTCCTTTAGGGCTTTAAAGCCTTTGGATTTTTCTTGCTTTGCCGTAAGTTCTGGGCCGATATATCTTACCACCCCTTCACCATCTGATAATAAGTGACCTCCAGAGATAATAATACTATTTTCTTGAATTTTAATTGGAAGAATTCCCGACATTATACCTTCAATTTCAAGATTGGGTACTTTTGTTAGCCTTAGTAATTGCGTAATATTTATTCTATCAACTTTCACCGCAAGCTCTTTATCCGTATTATCAAAATAAATTTTTGAAGGGACAAGGCTTAATACGCCTTCTGCAAATGGCCATTCTGCACTTACTAAATTAATTGCATTATCGCCATCAAGCGTGAAGCCAACCTCACCATTTTCGATAGGCACCCCAGGATTGAAGCTTCCAACTTTTAATTTTTGGATACCATCGGTTTTTAATTTTAAAATATCACTTATTTTTATAGTGCCTGAAATATCTTCAACTGGACCTGCGCCCGCATTAAAGTCAAAATCATCAGTCGAAATAATTGCGCTTGAGCTTAATTTATCGGCCGACCAAGAAATATTGGCACTGGCATCAACTATGCCATTAGACTCGTTAATTATACCGGTCAGAGGCGGTATTAAATCAACCAATTCAAGACCAATTTTCTTACCATTCAATCTTTCAGATGTGAATTTCAATTTATCGGCCTTAATATTTACCGCGCCAATACCACGATTAAGATTATGATACATTGCAATTTGCGCGAAGCTTAGACCGCGTTCAATATTTTTTGCATCACCAATTATATTGAAAATATTATTGGCAAGCTTACCTGATCCATTAATCTCAAACTCACCGAAGCGCGGAAGCTCCTCCTTGTCTTTGATTTTTAAGTTTTCAAAACTAAGATTTGCGCCAAGCCCCTCTTGTTTCATATTAACGCGCCCCGAAAGATCCCCATTAACAAAAACTGGCAAGCCATCAATTTTAGCATTTTTCATGCTTAGATTAAGTATATTTTCACCCTTACCAATGATGAAATTAAGCCTGGCATTAGTTGCATTTGCTATTGCCCAATCGGTTTCAGAATATTTAAATTTATAAGCAAAGTCACTTGCATCAGAATTATAAATAATATTGCCTTTATTATCGCTTGAGAATTGGCCTTTTAAATCGGAAAGTACAAGTGTTTGTATATTATCCTTACTTCCCATAATAATTGATAATGGCTTTAGATTGGTTGAAGCATAAATATTAGTTTTATCTTTAATCAGAGCAAAGCGGTTATTATTCGGGCAAATATTGCCATTAAGCGTGTTTATTTGCTGACCCGATATTAATATTTTTTCAACACCTATATCTAGGCAATTCTTACCATTAATAGCTATAGCCTTATCCTTTAAAAATACACTTATAGGGCCACTAAAGCTTGCATTATTTGCACTTATTTCTTTTTGAATAAATTTATCAAGGTAAGCATTTAAATTGCCATTAAGGGCAATTCCATTGTTTAAATTGAATGAAAAATTCGCTTCGCTTTTAAGCCCTAAAAGGTTTGCCCCAAAAGCATTTAAATCACCATTATTAATATTAAGATTTAATGTTCCGATCTTTTCAGAAAGCGATACAAAACCATCGCTTTTAATATTGCCACGCCGTATAATATTATCAAGGAATTTTAGGTTTTTAATATCACCAATAATTGAATAGTTTAAATTACTTCCTTTAAAATCAGCATTTAAAGCAAGATGCGATGGAATAGAATTCAAATTATTAAGCTTTAAGTCACCTATAATCTTGCCATTTATCTGCCCATTTTGGCTTATGATTTCGGTGTTTTCAAGATTTCCATTAATATAAATATTTTGGAACTTAAGATTAGAAAGGCTTGAATTCACAAGATTTAAAACAATGCCATTATTTTCAATATCTAAGGAATATATATTGGTTTTAAGCTGCGTATTATCAGCATTTAAAAATAAATCACCTGCAAAATTCGCTTTTAATTTAGGCGTATTTTTCAAATCACTAATTTTTATGCCATTAAAGCTTCTTATAAAATCTTGCTTGGGATTAAATACTAAAACTTGATGCAGAGATTTTGCCGCCAGAGGATTATTAAATACAATTTCAATTTCTTCAGAATTATATTTAAGTTTTGCATTTGTATTTATTGATAATGGCGCAAGCTCATTTAAGCCAAAAGCTTTAAGACTATTATTAATGCCGCCTAGCCCTTGCCCAAGAATATTGGGACTTAAATCCTTAATATTAATTTCAAGATCATCATTAAACTTATCAAGACTTATTGGTTCTTTAAGATTATTATTTATAAATAACCCTTTAGCAGCAATTATACCCGATGTGTCAATTGCATATAATTTCAGTAATCCAAGATTATCACCCGAAACACCTAATTTTGAAGCCTTGAAAGTTTTAGATGCGAAATTATTGGCATTTATATTTGTGTCTTTAAGGCTTATTAAAAGATTTTTTAAACCAGTATCAAAGCTTAGGTTTGCATTATTAATTTCAAAATCAATTTCACCTAATGCATAGGCTTCAGTTTTGCCATATTTTAAATTATCAAACTTACCGCTTGAATTTTTGATTATAATCCCATTTTTTTTACCATGTATTGCATAACCAATATTGAGATTGGAGTTAAGATTATCAAGACTTAAATCTTTAATAATATTATTGGGTAAAATACTTATGTTTTCTAATTTGGCATTAAGACCAATTGCGATTTTATTTTTATCATTTAAGCCCTTACTTGATAAAACAATTGGGATATTTTCGCCATTTTTTATAAGTTTAGATGGCGCATTTAAATTGCCTTTGGCTTTAAAGCCATCATCTAAATTGCCATTGATTTTAAGCTTTGTACTTATGCTTCCATACTCAGTTAAAAGATTAATCTTAGCATTATGTAAGCTTATATTTCTTATTTTAATTGGCTTACCGCTTGATTTATTTCCCATTAATGGCGCAAGCGCACCAAAATCTATTCCTTTGTCAGTTAGTTTTAAATTTAAATCTAAACTATCGGCTTTTATATCTTTAATAATAAAATCTTTTAATAATCCATATTCCCATATTATTTTGCCATTATTTATTATTAGAGTTTCTTTTGCTTTATCACCAAGCTTAAGGGAGCTAAATTCAATGCCATCAGCATCAATTCTCTTTATTTTGATTTCTGATTTAATTTTCTTTGAATTAAAATAATTTACAAGTGCGGTTTCGCTAATTTGGGTTCGGTTAATATAGGCAATTCCAAACAAAATCGCCAAAATGCCGCATAAAATAGCTGCGATTTTTAATTTTCTAGAAAACCCTGTTTGTTTATTAATGGGTGCAATAACATTATCTTCAGATGAAATATCTTTATTATTATTTTCTGTATTATTAATGTTAGACATAATTTAGACTAGCATGATAGAGTTAAACTATCGAGATGAAATATAAATTTTATTCAGAAAAAACATCCTATTTTATGGACAAAACTGTCATTGAAACATTACAATTACAGCAAATTTGCAATACAGTATTGTTAAAACGCTAAATACTGTGTAGTAATGGCAACACGTAAATTTTATTTTAAGCAAATTATGCGTAAATTGATGATATTTATTAAGACTTTTATGTCAATTTTATATTTTCAAATTCGCAAAGGGGCAGTTTTTTGCTAGAAAAACCTTTGAATAAAGCCACGTTTTTAAAGCGTGATTTTAAAAATAAAAATTTTTCTGTATCTGTTTTAGGTGCAGCTTTCATTCTAGCCTCTAGTTTGGTTACTAGTACTGCTGAAGCTCAATTCCTTAGAGGGACTGTTGAGCAATCTTATAATAATAGCATTAGCGAAGTAGAGCGCCGCACGGTTTCTATAGGTCAAGGTGAAAATGTGAATGGTGCATTAAGCCGAATTGGCGCGGATTCCAATGATATTAATGATGCCGTTCGCGCACTTTCCCGTACAATAAGTATAAAAGATGTACATCGTGACGATCAATTAACTGTCTTTATGCGTAATGAGAATGGCGTAAAAAGACTACTTGGTTTTAATCTTGCATCTGGGGCGGATAAATCAATTACTGTTACACGCTCTCTTGATGGATCTTATAAGGCGCGCGAATTATCAACAACATTACAGCGTCGCACTCTAAGGGTTGCCGGTGAAATTGGTGAAGCAGGCCTTGTTGCAAGCGTAAAAGAACAAGGCGCACCCGATAGAGCCGCCGAGTCAATCGGTGACGCATTCGCCTTTGACGTTGACTTTGAACGTGAGGTAGGCCCAGGTTCTTCATTTGAACTTATGTATGATAGAGTTTCTGATACTAAGGGCGCAGTAGTAAGAGAGGGAGAGCCTATTTTTGCAAGACTGACTACGCTTACTGGCCGTACTTTATCTCTGTATAGATTTCAAGCGCAAGGCGCGACACAAGCCGAATGGTTTACTTCACAAGGCCAATCGGCAAGACGTTTCCTTATGCGTACCCCTGTCAATGGTGCGCATTTGACTTCGGGCTTTGGCTATCGTCGTCATCCGGTTCTTGGCTATACTAAAATCCATACTGGTGTTGATTTTGGCGCAAGAATTGGTACGCCAACTATGGCTGCAGGTGATGGGGTAGTGACCCGTGTTGGGGTTATGGGCGGTTATGGCAATGTTGTTGATATTGAACATGGCAATGGCTGGTCAACAAGATATGCGCATTTATCAAGATTTGCTTCGGGTTTAAAACCAGGGGACCGCGTAAGACAAGGTGATATTATCGCATTTACTGGAAACACTGGTCGCTCTACGGGGCCGCATCTTCATTATGAAGTAAGACGTAATGGAAGCCCTGTTAATCCTATGTCTGCGAATGTACCTGCTGGAAGAACGCTTACTGCGGAAAGCCTTGCAAAATTCAATGTTCAAGTTGCCCGTATTGATAATGCGCGCCGCGAAGCAATGAATGGCGTTAATGTTGCCGGAAATCCAACCCGTACGGCGAATGCTACAAATATTGCAAACTAGATTTTACGCTTAAGAACTCTAAAGTCAAAATCAAACTCATCTTTTTCAGTTTTATCAAAGTGCGTTGCTTCGGTAGTTTCCCATTCATCCATGTTAATGCTTGGGAATGATGTATCACCATCAGGCGTACCATTAATAATTGTTTGATAAATTATATCGGCATGAATAAGCGCTTGCTTATAAATCTCACCACCGCCAATTACACAGACTTCAGGCTGTCCAATCTGAAGCGCGATTGCTTTTGCATTATTTATCGCGCTTTCAAGATTTGAATAAATCAAAATATCCTTATGAAAAAAATTGCCATTAGTTGAAACCACAATATGTTTACGATTTGGCAAAAGCTTTGGCAGTGATTCAAAAGTTTTGCGCCCCATAATTATTGGCTTATTTTCTGTAACGCGCTTAAAATTCTTTAAATCCGAAGGCACACGCCACGGCAAGCCATTATTAAGCCCAATAATGCCATTTTTTGCCTGTGCAAAAACCAGTGCAAGTTTTATATTATTTGATTGATTTAAATTCATATGGCTATAATCTTCAGTTGAAATCGAATAATAATATATAAAAACTTAGGCAATTAAATGTTAAAACTAAACAAGTTTATTAAAACATCTTCTCTTTTGTTTTTTTGTTTATATCCTTTAAATTCTAATGCCCAATTATTCAAAAACAAAAAACCGCAAACTGATTATTCGAATGCACAAATATCGGCCAATAAGGGCAATTCATATTATATTGGTCTAAATTCCAAAGAAATCCTACAAGATAGGCTTAACCTTTCAAAGAGCTTTTCTTCGATAAAACCACAAGAAAATGGTAAAACCGAAGTATTTTTAATTGTCGCGGGGCTTGATACTGACCCTGTATTTAATAATGAAGCAAGCGAAACTTATAAATTGCTTAGCAAGAGATATAATACAAATGGGCATTCAATCCTGCTTGGTTCAGGAAGTGAAATTTCCAAAGATACGCCAATTGCAACCCTTGAAAATTTAGCCGCAAGCATTGAATATATTTCAACAATTATGAATAAGGAAGAAGATGTTCTTATTATTTATACTTCATCGCATGGTCATTTTGCGACTGGGCTTCGTTTTAAATATTATGATAAGGGTATTGGTAATTGGGGGCCCGAATATTATAAATCAACCCTTGATAATACTGGCATAAAAAATAAATTCATTATGATTTCCGCGTGTTATTCGGGTGTTTTTATTCCCAAACTTGAAAATGATAATTCAATAATAATGACCGCCGCCGCAAGCGACAGAAGCTCATTTGGATGTAAACCTGAAAACAAATGGACTTATTTTGGTAATGGACTTATTAATCAAGCAATGCGCAAGAAAAATTCGGCTATTGAAAGTTTCAAAAATGCAAAAAACCGCATTTCTGAAATTGAAACTAAGGAAAAGCTTACGCCTTCAAATCCACAAATTTCAATTGGTAAGAATGCAGAAATTTGGCTTAAGAAAATTGAAGCAAATATTCCCAATGATCTTGGAAAGCCTATTAATAATTAAACCGCGATAGGCGCCTTGATTGTTCCATGTGAAACATAGTTTTCAATTTTTATATCTTCAAGTTCAAACGCGTCAATTTCTTTGATATTGGGATTAAGCCATAGTTTTGGCAAATCAAAAGGCTGATTTTCCAATTGCTGATTTACTTGATCTATATGGTTTGAATAAATATGCGCATCGCCCAATGTATGCACAAACTCACCGACTTTAAGGCCGCAGATTTGCGCAATCATATGGGTCAAAAGTGCGTAGGACGCGATATTAAACGGCACGCCCAAAAACACATCCGCGCTTCTTTGATATAATTGGCACGAAAGCTTGCCATCTGGTGAAACATAAAATTGGAATAGGCAATGGCAAGGCGGCAATGCCATATTATCAACTTCCGCAGGGTTCCACGCCGAAACAATATGTCGACGCGAAAACGGATTATTTTTAAGCCCATCTATAAGCTTTGCGATTTGGTCAATCACAACGCCGTCAGGCGTCGCCCAAGATCGCCATTGCTTACCATAAACCGGGCCAAGCTCACCATTTACATCCGCCCATTCATCCCAAATAGTGCAACCGCGCTCCTGTAGCCATTTAACATTCGTAAGGCCGCGCAGAAACCATAAAAGCTCTACGAATATTGCCTTGGTAAATAATTTTTTAGTAGTCAAAAGCGGAAAACCAGCTTCTAGGTCAAAGCGCATTTGCCGCCCAAAAACGCCGATTGTTCCCGTCCCTGTCCTATCCTCACGCTTTTGCCCATTGGCAAGAATATCACGGAGTAGATTTTGATAAATAATATCTGGGTGGGAATCGAGTTTCATATTTTTTTTTAGCAAGTTTCATTCATATATACAAAGACAAATATTTTTAATTAAACTTAGATAACTACAAATATAAGCAAATAAAACTAGCTTTTTTATTGATTATTGAAAATTGCAAACTAATATAAAGTTGCATATACATAAATAACTAACATTAATCGCAAGGGAAAATAGTTTGAGAAATAAGCCTACAACTAATTTAATAGCTTCTTATTATTGTGCAATTATTTTAATTACTGCCGCGTCACAATTATTTTTGCCTTCACATTCTTTTGGGCAAACGCCTGAAAAAACTGATACTCAAGAAACTAAAGATAAATGGGGAATAACGGAGAAAGAATGGCAAAATCTAAGTTCAAATGAACTACTTAAAATGGCTCTAAAAACCTTTTCATTTAGCAATTTTGTCAAAGAAGCAAAAGCAGGTGATTCGAAAGCTATGTATTTAACAGCTGCTTCTTATGCGACTGGCACGGGAATTTCCTTTGATAAAGCTGAGGCTATATTTTGGCTTCGGGCTTCTGCTACGTCTGGAAATACTGCAGCAATGATTCAATATGGCTACATTCTAGCAGAAGGTCTTGGCGTTCAAAAGAATGAAAAGGAGGCTATATATTGGTATCGCAAAGCTGCTGAAGCTGGCGAAATAGATGCAATGGTTAAGCTAAGTATTCTTTTAATAGAAGGAACAGGTGACGCTAAGTATGAAACGGAAGCTTTTCACTGGACTCGTATAGCCGCTGAGGCTGGTAATGTCGACAGCATGGGCAATTTAGGTCTTTTTCTTTTTGAAGGCAAGGGCACACCTAAGAATGAGGACGAAGCAATAAAATGGTTTCGAAAAGCTTCTGAAGCAGGCAATTCAAAAGCAATGTATAATCTTGGATTCATTTATTCAGGAGGGTATGGAGTAATTAAAAATGATATCGAAGCCGCAAGTTGGTGGAGTAAAGCCGCTAAAGCTGGAAACATTATGGCGATTTATAATCTTGGAGTTGTATATCAAAAAGGACGTGGTGTAACCAAGAACTCTGCAGAAGCTGCTCGACTGTTCCGTGAAGCAGCAAACGCAGGCAATACAAACGCAATGTATAATTTAGCTTACATGTATTCTAATGGACAAGGTGTTTCTAGAAGTGATTCAGAGGCTATTAAATGGTTGGTTCGTGCAGCCGGTGCTGGTGACTCCATATCAAAAATTGCCGCAGAAGATTTAAAAACAATCTATAAAATGAAATGCACGCCTAATGGTAATGCATATATTTGTAAAAAATAAAGCAAAATATTATGAAAAACAAATCTAAAGCTTCTTTTGTGGCATCGCATTTATGTGCGATATTTTTAATTGCCGCCACTTCACAATTATTAATTCCTTCAAACTCATTTGGGCAAACTCCTGAAAAAACTGATACTCAAGAAACTAAAGATAAATGGGGAATATCAGAGAAAGAATGGCAAACGCTTAGTGATTTTGAACTTTATTTAAAAATAGTGGGTAAGGTTAATTATAATGAAATACTTAGCGACGCTAAAAATGGCGATTCAAAAGCTATTTATCTGCTTGGTGTAATGCTTGAAAAAGGACGGGTCGAAAGAAAATATGAAGCCGAAATCTTAAAATTATTACGCAAAGCCGCTGATGCTGGTGATACAGATGCAATGCTATATCTTGGTCTTGGGCTTGCACAAGGGCAAGGTACAAAAGCAAATGTAGCTGAAGCAGTGCAATGGTTTCGTAAATCCGGTGAATCGGGAAATACTAAAGCAATGGTATATCTTGGATATTTGCTTGATAAAGGGCAAGGCATACAAAAAAATGAAGCCGAGGCAGTGCAATGGTATCGCAAAGCCGCTGAGGCTGGAAATCTTCAAGCAATGATTCTTTTAGGATCTAAGCTTGAAAAAGGGCAAGGAGTAACCAAAGATGAAACCGAATCCAAGAAATGGTTTATTCGTGCTGCATCTGTTGCCGGACAGCATTCAAAACATTCAGCAGAATATCTACAAAATAAATATGGTATGAAATGCACGCCAAATGGAGAAGCTTTTATCTGTAAAGAATAAAATCTATCCTTTT
>CAYUCW010000035.1:0-22199 GCA_964443435.1 uncultured Caulobacteraceae bacterium
CTTTGGATGTCGCAAACGCCTTTAAGGGTTGAAAAAGAATATATCATAAAACATACCGCAAAAGAAACTAATGCGCGTATTACACGCATCGAAAGCTCTATAAATTTTGAAACTTTGAATTCTTCTGAAGCCACAGAGCTTAAGATGAATGGCATTGCCAAAGTTGAAATCGCGCTTGATACGCCAATTTTAGTTGATAATTATCAAAATGATAGAGATTTAGGTGCTTTCATACTTATCGATAGAATAAGTAATGAAACCATTGCTTTGGGGCTTGTTGAGAATACCGCCAAAGCCGCTGAATTTAATGCGATAAATAATTTTAATTCATTATCACGTCAAATTTTGCCGAATACTGAAAACCCTGCTAAGCTTATTTCTTATGGTATAAAATGGCATTTATTGGGTGGTCTTATTACTTTCATTTTGGCTTTATTAGTAACGAAAAATCCAAGCGCATCATTAATGTTGGCATTCCTTGAAATGGCAATCAAACCAGTTGCACAGATTATTCAATACCGAATACTTAATAAGACGAAAAATGACAAAGCCGCCATTGACGATAATATTGATGGTTCTGGGATATAATGGAAACACGCTCACCTGAATATAAAACACCAACTAAGATGCAGCCTTTGGCGGTCTTACCTTTGTTTCATAAGCTTGAGGGGCGTAAAGTTATAGTAGCGGGTCATGGCAATGGTGCGGTTTGGAAAGCAGAGCTTATTGCCGCAACCGGCGCCGAAGTTTTGCTTTTAATCGGGCAAGAGCCAACAGAATATGCACAAAATATTCTGGATAATAGCCAGAATTTAATCAAATACGAAACCCGAAAATGGGACGAATCTGATTTAAAGGGTGCGGCGCTTGCAATTGCTGAATCTTCATCGGATGAAGATGCAATAAGTTTTGTTGCGGCGGCGCGTAAATATTCGGTGCCTGTGAATATAATTGATAGGCCTGAATTTTGTGAATTCCAATTTGGCGCGATTGTAAATCGCTCACCCCTTGTTATTGGCATTTCAACCGATGGTGCATCCCCTGCATTGGGGCAGAATTTGCGTGGAAGATTTGAAGCAATGCTTCCCGCACCAATAGCCAATTGGGTGAAAAAGGCGCAAGAATGGCGCCCTTTAATCAAGGAAAAAGAATTAGATTTTGGCGCGCGTCGCGCTTTTTGGCATAGATTTGCCGCCAAAGCCCTCCTTGAGCCGACAAGAATTCCAAATGATAAAGATCTTGATGATTTAGTCGGCGGCGCGGGTGAAACTATTGGCGAAGTTGCCCTTGTTGGTGCGGGCCCAGGCAATGCCGAGCTTTTGACACTTAAAGCCGTTCGCGCGTTACAACGCGCCGAAATTGTTTTATTTGATGATTTAGTGTCGCAAGAAGTTTTGGATTTTGCACGCCGTGAAGCCGAATTCATAAGCGTTGGCAAAAGAGGTCGCAAACCTTCAACGCCACAAGCCGATATTTGCAAATTATTAGTTGAATATGCCAAACAAGGCAAATATGTCGTTCGTATAAAAGGCGGAGATTCCCTTATATTTGGACGGGCAACCGAAGAAATAAATGCCTGTCATGAGCATAATATTAAAATTGAAATTATCCCAGGAATAACTACGGCGCAAGGTGCGGCGGCGTCACTTGGTATTTCTCTTACTGATAGAGATTATGCGCAAAGAGTGCAATTTATAACTGGCGCCGGTAAGCAAGGCGGCTTGCCGCCTGAAATTAATTTTGCCGCCATTGCCGATAAAGATGTGACAAGCTTTATTTATATGCCGCGCGGAACAATCGAAAATTTTGTTACAGAAGCTATTAAAAATGGGCTTGATGAAAATACACCTGCGGCAATTATTATTGATGCGACACGTGCAAATCAAAAAAATCATTTTACAGAATTGAAAAATCTGCCACAATTGTTTCAAACCATTGAACTTGACGGGCCAGAATTGGTAATGATAGGAAATGTTCTTCAGAACTTAAGGAAGTAAAATGCGTAAAGCAGGCAAACTTGATGCCATTGATAGAAAAATTTTGAATTTATTGATGGAACGTGCCGATATTCCTTTGGCGGAATTATCAAAGAAAGTTGGCTTGTCACAAACCCCTTGCTGGCAAAGAGTACAAAAGCTTGAAGCATTGGGAATTATCAAGCGTAAAGTTGCAATTGTTGATCCCGACCTTGTCGGACTTTCGCTTACTATTATTGTTGCAATTGAAGCCAATGAGCATACGGCAAACTGGCTTTTAAAATTCTCTAATCATGTAAATAAAAGCCCCGAAGTGGTCGAAGTTTTACGCATGGCAGGGGATGTTGATTATATCCTAAAACTCATTGTGCCTGATATGGCAAGTTATGATAAGTTTTATAAAAGCCTTATTGATAATGTGCCGCTTAAAAATGTGTCTTCAAGATTTGTAATGGAAACAATCAAATCTACAACGGCTTTATCATTACCTGAAATAAGTGAAAATTAGTTTTTAAAAGCGTCAAGCCCAAAGCTTAATCTTACGCCAAAAACCAATGCATCTTTTAGAATTCCAGATGGCTTTTTAATATATTGTATATCTGGTTGGATAAAGAAGCCATCTTTTAATTTATAGCTATAAGTAAGCTCATAATTAATTTCATCTTCAAGATTATTACCATTTAAGAAATTAAAATCTTTGCCAATATTGGCGTTCGCGATAGCAAAACCTATTTGGTCTTCATTTCGGCCATTAAATGGGCCTGTATAAACAAGACCGCCGCCAATATAGCCACTAAGATCTGAAATATTTTGATTGGCCTTACCGGCTCTTATCCATGCATCTAGGCCTTGGTCTTCGGATTCTTTATAAATCTTCGTTGTTAATTGCGCATAATATCCTTGATTGCGCTTATTATCGCTTAATAGACTAGGGGTTTTATTAGAATAGCCCCAATATCCAAGTTTTAAGACATTGTCATTAAATGATTTTTCAATCTCCGCAATATAATTCACGCCTTCGGCTTTTGAAAGCGAAATATAAGAAAATTCATTGCCATTATTTGGATTGCCAGGGACCGCATCAAATATAGCAGTTCTTAAAATAAGGCTTTTTGCGGCTTTAAACTCACTTGAAATACCAAGGCTTGAAATTGGAAATATTGAAACAGGATTTTGCGAATAATCTGGGCCAATTCCATGTGAAGAATTTAAAAATAATGCCCCAACTTCTTGAACATCAAATTGTCCATTTTGATTTATAAGACCAAATTTTACATTAAAACTATCATTAAATGACTTGCTTACATAAGCTTCAAAAAGCCTAATAGCAGGGGTTGTATCAATATTTGATGCAACATGAATATCACCAATATAATTGTCCGAAAAACTACCGCCTGTATTTGCTAAAATATTTGCAAAAAATGAAAGTCCTGAACTATGTTCATAGCTTGCGCTTATATCAGTATTAGTAAGTAGTGCGCTACCATTTTTAATGCCGCCCTGTGAATTATTAAGGGCGTCAATTATAAAACTGGCATCAAAACTAAGTTTATTAGCTTCCGAAGCATAAGTATTTGAAACCTGTATGCAAGACAGAATAGCAATGCTTGAAATGGTAAATAATAGCTTTTTCATTATGCCGCAACCTCATTTAAGAATTCATTTATTGTATTCTGAAGCTTGCTCTTCTCGTCTAATAATTGTTGTGTATTAGAACTTACAGAGTTTGCAGATTCAAGAGTTTTTGTTGCGGTTTCCTTTAAAGATTCCACATTATTTAATGCTGTATTTGTTGCTTGAGCCGCGCCTGAAACATTGGTTGCAATTTCATTTGTGGCTTTTGATTGCTCTTCAATGGCAATAAGAATAGCATTAGTAAAGCTTTCTACTTCACTCATTTTAATTGCTATATCTTGAATAGACACAACGGCGGTATTGGTTTCATTTTGAATTTGTGTAATTTGTTTTGAAATATCTTCTGTTGCTTTAGAAGTTTGCTCGGCAAGTGATTTAACTTCATTGGCGACTACCGCAAAGCCTTTACCGGCTTCACCGGCTCTTGCGGCTTCGATAGTAGCATTTAGTGCAAGTAAATTCGTTTGCGAAGAAATATCATGAATAAGTTCAACAATCGCGCCAATTCTTTGGGCGGCATTTGCAAGGCTATCAATATTTTTCGCACTTACTTGCGTTAAACTTCCCGTTTGATTTACTAGTTCTTGTGATTGGTGAATTTTTTGGCTTATTTCATTTATTGAAGCCGCTAATTCTTCGGTGGCGGCTGCTACAACTTGCACATTATTAGAAGCGTCATTTGTAGCATAGCTTGCTTCACTTGCTTTAGAATTGGTTTGCTCAGAAATCTCATCAAGATGCGTGCTTACTGATTGCATAGCATTTGCGCTTTTATCAAGTTCTTTAATTGCACTATTAATTTTGCTTTTGAATTCAGATACGGATTTTTCGAGTTTAATTCGTCTTTGATTTTGCGCTTGGTTTGTGCTTTCACGTTCATTTTCTAAAGTAATTCGATTTTGCGAAGCAGATTTAAAATTATCTATGGCAACTGCGATTTTTCCGATTTCATCGTCACGATCTGTGCCTTCAATATACACAGTATAATCACCATTCCCAATTGATAAAAGGCTATCTGTGAATGAAGAAAGTGGATTAACGATTTTTTTAACTACAAATAATGTGTATAGTATAAGTGAAGCTATTAATAATAATGAGCTGATAACTGAAACCAACATAAGAATTTTAGAATTATTATTTAGTTTCTGAGCCGCAGTAATATTTTTCGCAGCATGATCACTTAATAAATTGCTTGTTTTTGTTATTAATTCGCCAAGCGTATCGCGAAGACTTGTAGCATAAGTATCAAATTCACCCATCATTGGATTACCGCCAGCAGGTCCATTTGCAATATAAGCATCTGCCATTTTTATCCCTGTTGCATAATAGGCAGGGAATTTTTCTTTCGCGGCAATTAATTGTGCCTTAATTTCTTGGTTATTTAATTCATCTGCAACCTGAATTGCTGCATTAATATCTTTTTCAAAATTATCTGCATATTCTTTGGCAAGGTCTTTACCATCATTTAAGCCGTCAAGGCCGCGTGTAGCCGATATATCTTGTAAGAATTGTTGAACCTGAGTTACTTCAAGCTGAATTTTTCCTGCGTATAGGTTTAGTTTTTCAATTTTTGATTGCTCTATTTGCGCCTTTTGGCTATCGGAAGCTTGTTTTAATTGAAAGCTTAAAAAACAAATTAATGTTATACAAAAGGCAGCTAGTAATCCTATTACGCCAAATGCAAATATACGTATTTTCTGAGATAAGCTTTTCATGGTTCAAGTTCCCCTTAGGGAAACTAAATTTTACTATTTTCATTAAAATTTTATTAAAAACTAAGCGTTTAATTGCTTAATTTTTGTGCAATTTGATTAATTGTCAATCAAATCAAAATGAACATATCTTGTTTTAGCCAAAGCTCTAAGTGCTAAAAATTGAAAATAAGCTTGCAAGCAATAGAAAAGCCATTGAATAATTAAATATTCTAAAACTTTTGGGATTGTCCAATAGTTTTCTAGTAAATTTTCCAAGTCCCGCCCATATAAACATAGCGGGAATATTCACTATTATAAAACAGAGCGATATAAGAAGTGCCGATTTAATTGGCTGTGTTTTATCAGTATATACGCTTAATGCGCTTATAGATATAATCCATGCCTTGGGGTTTAGCCATTGAAATATAAAGGTTTCTATAAAACTAAAGGGTTTTTGAAGAGTATTTTTATCAATTGTTTTTGTATTGGCAATTTTATAAGCAAGCCAGATTAAATATAAGCTTCCTAATAATTTTAATATGGTAAATATCTGTGGAAATGCTTTTATTAAGCTTCCCAATCCTAACCCAGTAATTAAACATAAAAGACCAAATCCAATACTTATTCCAAGCATTTGTGGAATAGTTTGCTTGATCCCAAAATTAAGTCCACTGGTCATAAGCATAATATTATTGGGGCCGGGGCTTACCGATGAAATAAAACAAAAGATCAAAATGGCTATGAAGAATTCTAAGTCCATTTATTCTATTTGCTTCTATCAACCGCAAATGGTGAGAAAGCTTGCTGAACTGGCATAATTTCTACGCGGTTAATATTCACATGCGCAGGAAGTCTTAGAATACTTTCACAAGTAAGGGCAATATCATCGGCGCTTAAAGGCGTCATACCTTCATAAACATTATCTGCCGCAGATTTATCACCTGCAAATCTTACTACCGAAAATTCGGTTTCACACATTCCAGGTTCAACCGAAGTAACCCTTATATTTTTGCCAATTAAGTCCGCACGCAAATTCAAAGAAAATTGTTTAACAAATGCCTTTGTGCCGCCATAAACATTGCCCCCAGGGTATGGATACGTACCGGCAACCGAAGAAAGATTAATAATATCGCCTTTATTTCGGGCAATCATTCCTTGCAAAATTTTATGCGTAATATGAATAAGACCAGTAATATTAGTATTTACCATAGTGTCCCAGTCTTCAAGGCTTTGCTTTTCTGCACTTCCAAGTCCAAGTGCAAGACCTGCATTATTATAAAGAATATCAATATCGGCAAATTCAGGCGGCAAATTATCAATACAAGTTTTAATGGCTTCTTTGTTTGTAATATCTAATTGGCTTATGAATAGGTTTTCTGTTTTGGCTTCATCCCTAAAGGCCTCTAGTCTTTCAATTCGTCTTCCGATTGCGATAACTTTACCGCCACCCGCAAGTATGCGCTTTGCAAAAGCAAGCCCAAAACCCGAAGTTGCGCCAGTAACGAAAGCTGTTTTGCCATTTGCCCAGTTATTCATATTCGTATCTATCTTTAAAAATTGCTCTATATTGTATGCGAAAATATATACTTACTATGCTTTTATCTAAATTGCTCAGTAAATAAAATATGTGATATAAAAACTATATTAAGGATATAGTTAAATGACAATACAAATTAGAAAATCAGAAGACAGAGGCGCAGCTAATTTTGGCTGGCTTGATACAAAATATAGTTTTAGCTTCTCTAATTATTATGATCCAAAGTTTATGGGTTTTGGACCATTAAGAGTTATAAATGACGATAGAATTGCAGGCGGTGGCGGCTTCCCTACACACCCTCATGATAATATGGAAATCGTGACTTATGTACTTGAAGGTGCGCTTGAACATAAAGACAGCCTTGGCAATGGAAGTGTAATTGCTGCCGGCGATGTACAGCGTATGAGCGCAGGAACAGGAATAAGGCATTCAGAATTTAACCCATCGGAAACTCAGGGTGTTCATTTGCTTCAGATTTGGATACAGCCAGATAAAAAAGGCTATGAACCATCATATGAGCAAAAAAACTTTAATCGTGAAGATAAGATTGGAAAACTAAGGCTTGTTGCATCTAATGAAGGACGCGATGGAAGTGTTAAAATAAATCAAAAGCTTGATTTATATGCTTCGATTTTCACTGATGGTGATGAGATAAGCCATAAAATCCGTAATGACCAAGGTGTGTGGCTACAAATCGCTAAGGGTGGTTTAATACTTAATGATATAGAGCTATCTGAAGGCGATGGCGTGGCAATTTGGGAAGAGGGCGAATTCACCCTTAAAGCCAAAGGCGAATCTGAATTCTTATTATTTGAAATCGGATAAAGATAGGCGGCTTAAAAGCCGCCTTTTTTAAATAAGATTTTGAATTAAGCTTTGCGGCTTAATGGTTGGGAATAAGGTTCTTGCCACTAAATCAGGGTCAAGGCCATAAATTTGCGAACAAAGCCCCGCAATAAGTCCATTTATATTATTAGTCGCTTTTAAATCACGCCCTTCGTATAAATCTGACTTTTTAAGGCCTGGCCAGTCGGCAATAATTTTGCCCTTTTTGACATTGCCGCCCAAGACCATTGCGCAAGAAGCTGTGCCATGATCGGTGCCGCCTGTGCCATTTACTGCGGCGGTTCTTCCAAATTCAGTTGCCACCAAAATAGTTGTATTATCCCAATTCTTATCTAAATTAGTTTTTAAAGAACTTATAAGGGTATCAAGTTGTGTTAGGCTATTTTTATGTCTTCCTAATTGTCCGGAATGAGTATCCCAGCCACCTGTTTCAATCATAGCAATTCTTGGCCCTTTAGGATTATTCAAGAATTCAGAAACCATTTTGCCTATGGCTTCTGGCGATTGCTTTTTGTTTTGATCGCCAGCCTGTTCATTAGTTGCTTGCGCTTTAAGCCATATTTCATAAAGCTTTGGATCATTTTCATAAAGACCATTGAGGCGCATTAATAAGTCTTCATTTGCCTCTGGAAGGTTTGAAGGCGCATAAGAAGTCACAGGCTGTGAGCCTCTTAAAGCGCTTGGAATGGTTGGGCTTATAGCAATAGCTTCAGACTTATTGGGCATAATCCCAATTAAGCGGTTAAGCCAACCTGTATCGTTTTCATACGCCCTAGCACCACCAGTTTCGAGAATGTTTTGACCATCAAAATGGCTACGCTCTCTATAAGGTGAAGCAATAGCATGAATAAAGCTTGCATTTTGCGTCTTATAAAGCTCATGGACGGTTTTTAGTGCAGGGTGTAGCGCAAACATGCCATCAAGCTTATTGGCTTCGCTCATTGGGATTGCGATTTCGCCTCTAAGTTTGGCATACTCAGGGTCGGCGTATGGAATTAAAGTATTTAACCCATCATTTGCACCTCTTTGAATTATGAAAATGAAACGCTTTTCAGTATTTGCATTTGCAAACACTACTTGCGGCATAAGACCAGTTGCGATTGTTCCTAAGCCAAGTTTTAGAAAATTACGACGTATAAGCATATTTATCTCCTTAGGAATTCAGGGCTTAAAAATAATAATGAAAGTCCGCTTTGCTGCGATTCCGCGCGTGAAATTGCGGTCTTTGTATGGCTTGATAAACTGTCGCCAAGAATGGTTTGTGCTAGTTCAACGGGTTTAATATCTTGTTTTATGCGTCCAGTAAGACCAGAAATAAATTCAACCCTACGCATAAGTGCATCAGGCGCGGCCCATGCGCTTTCGGTGTCGTCATATCCTTTTGGCGCTTTTGGTTGCCAGACAGTCTGACCAAGATTAGTCATTAGGCCATTAATATCCATATTTTTTACGCTTGTATAATTTAATGCCCTAAGACTTGAAACCAACCATTCCCAAGGGGTTTTAAATTTTAAAAGGGATTGTTGGTTTGCATTATTAACCGCCCAAATTTCATCTGCATTTATTAAGACGGCATATAATGATTTTAAATCACCATTAGTTCTTGTGAATTCATTTGTAAGCTTATTAACAAGGCTCTGTGGTGGATTATCACCTGCAAAATGACGGGCAAGCTTAAAAGCAATAAATTTTGCGGTCGAAGGATGTTTGCAAACATCTTTTAGGATTTCTACATATTGAATATTGCCAAAATTTCTATAGTTTTTACCAAGAATTTGTCTTGGCCCTTCTTCATGCATTAAAGGTTCAAAATAGCTTGCACCATAGCTAAGATTCTGATTGCTTGGGGTTTTTCTTTCTCTGACAATTGTAAGGCCAGTCATTGCTTTAGCAAATTCAGTAACATCATTTTGATTATAACCGCCATTCACACCTAATGTATGAAGTTCTAGAATTTCCCTTGCGAGATTTTCATTTATGCCGATTTTTTTATCTTCATTTCTTGCATTAACACGTTTGCCTTGAGGTGAATTAGGACCAATCGAGCGCGTTTGATCTAAATATAAAAGCATTGCAGGGTGCGTATCGGCGGCAAGCAATAAATCAAGAAATGTTTTATTAATATTAGGTCTAATTGCTTCAAATTCATAAGGGCCAGCCAAAGCACGAACCGCCAGCTTTTCATTGGAAATTGCAAAATGATTTGACCAAAAATGCACTAATCTTTCCATAAATGGTGTTTGTGAATTAAGCGCAATTTCCGTTCTTGCATTTACCGAAGCCAAAACATTCTTTCTTAAGAATTGTCTTTCTTCGTTTTCGCGTTGTTGAATATTATTATTTTTGGCTTCTTTTTTTTGAATTTGATATTCTGAAAAGCTCCTCATTAATTCACTAGTATTAGCAATTGAATTTAGCGCATCAGGTTTCGGATTAAAATTACTTATTTGGCTTAATAGAAATTCCTTAGAATCTATTTTTGAATCGCTTGGCTTTACACCTAATCCAAACCTATTATTGGCAATAACACTATTCATGGGATTTCCTCTTTGAATTTCCAATTATAATTTTAGAACGTAGTCTATCATAATTTCCGTCGAAACATGATTATTTTATTAAGAAGCAAATAGCTTAAAATTTATTGCAGTTTATAGCGACGGAATTTAAATACTCAGACGTATTAATATTCATACTATATTCAGGCTATATATTTAGTTTGATATTTTATGTTGTATTGCAATACTTCTCCCGCTTCTGAATTTTAAATAGGCCAATAATGAACAATAAAAAAACACTATCATTCGAAAGAATAAAATTTAAAAAAAATTCTATTGTTCGGTTAAGCTTAATGGCTTCAGCTAGCTATTTATTCCTAGATCCAAGTCTTATTTTAGCGCAGGAAATAAGTGCACCTAAGCCTGTAATTGAAGTTAAAAAGCCTGAAGTAACAGATGCGGCAACAAAGGCTAAAACAACTCCTAGTGCGGCAACTACTCCGACGGCTGTGGCTACACCGGCTACTGCCGCAAGTGAAACCGTTACGGTTACTGGCGAAAGACCAACTAATAAAATTGATAGACAGACTTATGATGTTACAACTGACCCTGTTGCGCAAGCGGGAACTGCGGCCGATGCTTTAAATCGTGTGCCTTCGGTTAATGTTGATGCGCAAGGTAATCTTACTTTAAGGGGTCAATCAAACGTTAAAGTGCTTATTAATGGCCGCGAAAATGCCGAAATGCGCGGTGAAAATCGCGCGGCGGCTTTATTATCAACTCCTGGGGCGGATATTCAATCGATTGAAGTCATGAATAATCCGGGCGCAGCATTTTCTTCTGAAGGCTCGGGTGGGATTATAAATATTGTTCTTAGGCAAGGTAGGTCGCTTGGTAAAAGACTTACTCTTAATGTTAATATAGGTCCAAATGATAGGCAAAATGCAAACCTTTCAGGAAGTCTTCCAAAGGGTAAATTTACATTTACTGGCGGCCTAAATTATAGAAAAGATGGAAGAACTTTTATCTCAAGTTCTGATACTATTCGCAAAAATGTAACGACTGACGGCACAACAGCTAATACTTTGAATACAAGCTTTTCAAACGGACGAACTGAGAGAATTGGCGCAAATTTTGGTGTCGAATATGCCATTTCTGAATTTGATACAATTGGTACACAGATGAATATAAGCAAAAGCGATAATATACCTGAAGTATTTAACCAATATTCAAATTTTGATAGAAATAAAGTGCTAATTCGTGATTATATTCAAACCGAAGATGGCGATTCAATTAATGAAAACTTTGGCTTTGGTGTAAATTATGAGCATAGATTTAAAAACTATGGTGAACTTTTAAAGGCAGGTCTAAACTACTCAAATTCAAATTCTGAGAGTGATTCAAGAAGGTATTTTGATTATACAACACCAATTGACGAAACAATCATAGAAAATAGAATAAGAGTTTCTGAAAATAATACTTATACTGCTAATCTTGATTATGAAAAACCAGTAGGAAATAGTAAAATTACTACAGGCTATCAAATTACTATTGATGATAATGCATTCAATAATTTAACCACAAGCCTTAATCAAAGAACAGGTGTTTTAACCTCTCTGGCTTCGCAATCAAATGATTTTGAATATTATCAAAAAGTCAATGCGGTTTATTTTACCTATCAAATGGCATTGGGTGAAAAATGGACCACACAATTTGGTTCTAGGGTAGAAAATACTGACCTTAACACCTTTAATCTTAAAACCAATGTTTTAGGAAGTTCACACTATACAAATTTAAATCCAAGTGGATTTTTAACTTATAATATTTCAAAGGAAAAGAAAATTAGGTCAAGCTATTCAAGAAGATTGCAAAGGCCTAATCCGCAAGACCTTGACCCATCAATTGTTTATCAAAGTGCCGATAGGATTTCAGTTGGTAATCCAAATCTTCAGCCGCAAACGACAGATAGTTTTGAAGTTGGTTATGAATATTTCACTAGAGATTTTAATTGGCAATTAAGAAGTTTCTATCGTCTTAATGATAATATTATAACTTCATTCCAAAGATTTGTTACTGATACAATAATTGAAACAAGCCGAATTAATGGCCGAACAAGCCAGAATATGGGTATTGAATATAATATAGATAAAAGATTTGGAACTAAATATAGAGTAAGACTAAATTCTAATCTTGGATATACAACTCAAGAAAGTATTGACGCAAATGTAGGTAAATTAGATGCTTTTAGTGGCTCTATTAGATTAAATGCCGAATATAGACCTACTGAAAAAGATAGATTTGATTTTATGTTTGGTCAACAAGGTAAGCAATTAACTGCTCAAGGCTATAGGCTTAATGGAACACAGTCTATGATTTCGTACAATCATAATTTCACAAGACTGGCGAGTTTGACTATAACTGTAACAGATCCATTTGCTATGGCGAAAACTAAGAATGTCACAGATTCGTCAACTATTTTTGCTATTTCAAAACAAAAAGTGGAGCCTAGAACTTTTTATATAGGTTTTAGAATAACTTGGCGTCCTGCAAATGCTAATGCAAACAATCAAGAACGCAATAGACCTCAAGGTTCTGGTCGCCCTCAAGGCGGTGGCGGCTTTGGTGGACAAGGTGGTTTTGGTGGCGGCGGCTTTGGCGGCGGCGGCGGTTTCTAAAATTTAATTAATACAACTTATATTTTGCGTTTAAAACTTTTCGTATATATATCCTATAAATATAATTCATCCCCGAAAGAAAGCTATGACTATGCTAAAATCAAGAAGCTATAAATTAAAAAATCTCAATATAGTTTCAAGTTTTGCAATTATTTTTGCGCTATTAAGTTCAACTAATTCAATTGCGCAAACTACGCCTGAAGCCAAACCTCAAGAAACTGCAAAACCTGCTGAAAAAACAAATACAGCTAGCGAGACTGTAACTGTCACAGGGACTAAGCCTGTTAATAGAATTGATAGACAGGCATATGATGTAACTAATGATACTGCTGCCCAAACTGGTACGGCATCGGATGCACTTAATCGAGTTCCAGCGGTTTCGGTTGATGCAGAAGGCAATGTATCACTTCGCGGGAATCAGAATGTTCAAGTTTTAATTAATGGCCGCTCGACAGCTATGCTTAAGGGTGAAAATCGCGCGGCTACTTTAATGTCTATGGCTGGCTCTGATATTACTTCTGTTGAGGTGCTCAATAATCCGGGTGCGGCTTTCTCTGCTGAAGGGGCAGGCGGTGTAATTAATATTGTCACCAAAGCCAATCGCAGGCCAGGAAAATTTTTGAATATAATGTCAAATTTTGGCAATGATGATAGATTTAATGCCAATATATTGGGCACTATTACTACCGATAAATATGCATTTAATGCTTCATTGAATTATAGAAAAGATGGTCGTTATTTTATTAATGATAGCATTGCAATAAGACAGAATATTACGACGGGGGTTATTACTTCTAAGAATAATGGCTTTATTGATGGGCGCATGGAAAGAATTGGCGGCAATATTGGCCTAGAGCTTTACCCAACAACTAATGATACGCTTGCCTTTAGCTATGGTTATGCAACCAGAGAGCAAAAACCAAGAGAGTCTTTTAATGAATATCTTGGTTATAATGTTTCTAATTTTCTTATAAGAAATTATACTCAAGATGAAACTGGCGTTAATAAAAACACTAGTGAAAACGCTGGTATAAATTTAGAACATAGGTTTGAACAAATCGGTGAAACTTTAAAACTAAATCTTACTTATTCTAAGTCTGAAGATGATAATAGAATTAATAGGGCCATTAATAATTTATTGCCCGTTATTGATGATTATATTGAATACAGACTACGAGATGCGGTTAATACTAATTGGGTAGCAAGCCTTGATTATAATAAACCTGTTGGTGAAGGCTTAATTGGTACAGGTTATCAAATAACTATTGATGATAATGATTATAAAAATAATATTGATACGCAAAACCTTACTACAAATATTATTACAAGCGATGTAAATCAAACTAATTCATTCGAATATTATCAAATCGTCAATGCTGGCTATTTTACCTATCAAGCGCCGCTTGGTGAAAAATGGACTGGTCAAGCGGGTCTAAGATTTGAAAATACCGATGTAAATACTTTTAATCCTAAAACTAATATTGCGGGTTCAAGCAAATATACAAATTTTGCACCAAGTGCGTTTCTTTCTTATAATTTAAGCCAAGAAGCAAAACTTAGATTTGCATATTCACGCCGTATTCAAAGACCAAATCCGCAGGATTTAGATCCATCAGTTATCTATCAAAATGCTTCATTTATTTCGATTGGTAACCCAGATTTAAAGCCGCAAAAAACCGATAGCGTTGAAATTGGCTATGAATATTCTACCAAAGAGTATAATTGGCAATTAAGGGGCTTTTATCGCTATAATACTGATATTATAACTTCAAGCTTTAGATATTTAACCGATACTATAGTTGAAACTAGCCGCATAAATGGAAATAATAGCCAAACCATTGGTTCTGAATTAAATCTTGATAGAAAATTCGGAACAAAGCTCCGCGCACGTGGTAATATTAATGTTAATTATACAGAACAAGATGCAATTGATGTATCGGTTGGTAAGCTTGACGCCATAAGTATTAATGGTCGCATTATGGCTGATTATAATATGACTCCAAAAGATCAGTTTACTTTTATGGTTATGGGGCAAGGAAAGCAATTAACTGCGCAAGGTTATAGAATTCCTGGTGTAAATAATAATCTAACTTATCGTCATAATTTTACGCCGTTTGCTTCATTTATGGTGAATATTACAGATCCACTTGGCTTAGGAAGAAATAAAATAGTTACAGATTCTAATAATATTTTCCAGATTACAAATCAAAAAATTGAATCTAGAATAATTTATGTTGGGTTTAGAATTACACTTGGTACAATGCCGAAAAATGTAAATCCTGACCAATTAAGAGGCCCTGGCGGCGGCGGTGGCGGCGGATCACGCGGTATTTTCTAAATTTATTTTTTAGCATTTTTATACTTTTGTAGTTTTTTATAAAATGGCGGCTTTTTGCCGCCATTTTTGTCTTTGCCTACTTTCTTTTTATAAAACTTGAGTTAATCTTAATTAACTGAGGGCATTATGAAAAAAAACTTATTTGGAATATTAATTATATCTTCTATGGTATTAGGCGTAATTGTTGGCCTATTATCCAATAATTTTCTTGATGCGGAACAAATGAAATCCGCAGTAGCATTTTATGGTTTATTACCAAAAATCTTCATAATGCTTATTAAAATGATTATTGCGCCTTTGGTGCTTTTCACGCTTATAGCGGGAATAGGTCACATGGAAGACGCAAGCCAAGTAGGACGCGTTGGCGCAAAAGCCATGCTTTGGTTCATAATTGCGTCGATTGTATCACTTTTGCTTGGTATGGTAATGGTCGAATGGCTTAAACCTGGGGCAGGGATGAATTTGCAACTTCTTGCTGGCGAAACCGTCAGAGCGCCTTCAACCGATGGATTTACTTTTGAAAAATTCATAGAACATGTAATTCCAACATCTATTATTAAAGCAATGGCAGAAAATGAAATTCTACAAATCGTAGTTTTCTCTTTATTTGTAGGAACCGCGATTGCGTCCTTAGATGATAATGCACCAAGAGTTATGGCACTTGCTGAAGAAGCAGCTTCAATAATGCTTAAAGTAACTGAGATTGTTATGAAATTTGCACCATTTGCGATTTTCGGTGCGCTTGCTAAAACTATTGCTATGCAAGGCGCGGGAGTTCTTTATACTTATTTGAAGTTTATGGGCGGTTTTTACTTGTCTCTTGGGCTTTTATGGGTAATCCTAATTGGAGCAGGCCTTTTAATTTTAGGCCGTAAAATGATTATTAAGCTTCTTAAAATGATAGCAGAGCCAATATTACTTGCCTTTTCTACGGCCTCATCAGAAGCCGCCTATCCAAAACTTTTGGCGGGTTTGCCTAAAATTGGCGTATCTCGCAAAATCACAAGTTTTGTATTGCCTTTAGGATATAGCTTTAATCTTGATGGAAGCATGATGTATTGTACATTTGCGACATTATTCATTGCACAGGCGCATGGAATTGAATTTTCATTAATGGAAAAAGTCTTAATGCTTTTGCTGTTATTAATTACTTCAAAAGGTATTGCAGGTGTGCCGCGAGCAAGCTTAGTGGTTATTATGGCAACCTTGACCTATTTTGGGCTTGATGCGGAATGGATTGCACTGGTTCTTGGGGTTGATCATTTGCTTGATATGGGGCGCTCTGCAACTAATGTTGTTGGCAATTCAATAGCCTCTGCGGTAGTTGCCGAATGGGAAGGGCAATTAGAAGAAGATACAGAGCCAGAATCGGTGTAGGCTGTAATAATATAACTATAGGTTTTACTTGTGAAAGTAAGCAGGTTTAGCGTAAGTGTATAGGCTTCTATGAAAAATATTGAATTAAAGCGGCTAATTTTTAAGGCAATAATAAGGATTATTCCACAAGCATTTGCTATTATTATATTTATTATGGGCTTGGTACTCTTAATAAGTATTTTTAAGCCAATTGCCGGTCAACAATTAAAAGTAATCCAAAATTTTATTCCTTTAGAATTACTTGAGATTTCTCATATTGGCTCAAGCATAATTGCTATATTTATGCTTTTTGTGGCGCGCGGTCTGTGGGAAAGATTAGATAGTGCTTATTATATGGCGCTTGGGTTGTTTGTAGCAGGTGGCTTATTTTTATCGATAAGAACACTTGATCTTGTTGAAAGTTTAATTCTTATTTTATGCGCATTCCTTATACTTCCTTGTAAGCCAGCATTTAATCGTAAATCAAAACTTATGGAGCTTGATCCTAATCCTAAATGGTTAGGAATAATCATAATATCACTTTTTGTTATATTCTATATTGGCTTTTATATTTATGAAAAAATACCATATGAGCATCAATTATGGAGCCGCTTTAATTATGATGACAGTGTATCAAGATTTTTACGTGGCATTTTAATTGCTTCTATAACTTTTGTAATTATTATTCTATGGCGGCTTTTTGGGCTTGCTAGAGTTAAACCACAGCTTCCAGATTCAGAAGAAATTGAAAAGCTAAAAGCAATAGTCCCCGAAGCAAATGATAGTCAGGCTTGGCTTGCGCTATTGGGTGATAAATATATTTTTTGGAATAAAACCCACCAAGCATTTTTAATGTATGGCATTTATAGAAAACATTGGATTGTAATGGGTGAACCTGTTGGTCCTGCCGAAGAAATCAAAAATTTGTGTTGGGAGTTTAAAGAGCTTGCTAAGCTTAATAAAGCAAAGCCCGTATTTTATAGTGTCACGGTAAGAATGCTTCCGCTTATGATTGATTTAGGCTTTGGGCTTTATAAAATTGGTGAAGAGGCAAAAGTAAATGCCCAAGAATTCACGCTTGTAGGTGGGCAAGCCTATGGTTTCAGGCAGGTACTAAAACGCTTTGAAAGACTAGGTGCAAGTTTTGAAATTCTTCCGCAAGAAGAAATTGAAAACACTTTACCAATTTTAAAATCTATTTCAGATGATTGGCTAAATATTAAAAATGGTAAAGAAAAATCTTTTTCACTTGGTTATTTTGATGAAGAGTATTTAAAATTTTCACCAATTACTGTGGTTAAAATTGAAGGCAAAATTGAGGCATTTGTAAATCTTATGCCCACAAATAATAAAGAAACGCTTTGTGTCGATTTAATGCGTTATTCATCAAATGCACCCAAAGAAATTATGGAATATATATTTATTAAACTTATTTTATACGCTCAAGAAAATGGTTATAAATATTTCTCTCTTGGTCTCTCGGCATTGGGCGGCCTAGACGCGCATGATGCTTCGCCATTATGGGCAAAGATTGGAAATATTATTTATAAATTTGGCTCAGAGTTTTATAATTTTGAAGGTTTAAGAGCTTATAAAAACAAATTCCATCCAGAATGGCACCCAAGATATATGGCAGTCGCAGGTAAGGAAGTAAGCCTTGTTAATGCTTTAATGGCTTTTGTAAACTTAAGTAGTAATGAAACGTTATCACTTGAAAACTTACCTAAGCCAAACTTTAAGCGCAATAAGCAAAAATTATAAGATGAAAATGAATCTAGATTTTTTAAAACTTAAAATTCCGCCGCCAATAATATTAATTATTTCAAGCGGGTTAGTTTGGTCTTTTAATGGCTTGGTAAAGATGCCACTTTTGTTTAATTTTAATCCGCGTTTTGGATTTATAACTATATTAACTGGCTTTATGATTATTTTTACTGCGGCCTATACATTCCATAGAGTAAAAACCACTATTTCCCCATTAAATCCTGAAAAAACGTCAAAAATTGTCAATGAGGGTGTATTCAGTATTACGCGCAATCCAATGTATCTTGGTATGGTTTTTATTCTTTTTGGTTTATGGCTTTTCTATCCAACTCTATTTGGGATTGCTATAATAATTCTTTTTGTAAAATATATAGAGATATTTCAAATCAAACCAGAAGAAGAAATTTTAAAGCAAAAATTTGGTGAAGATTATGAAGTATATGCCAATAGTGTCAGGCGTTGGTTTTAAAATAACATTGTTAGATTGAAGTGTGACTTTTTTGACGCATATTTAATAAATAGTCGGTATTAAACTTTTTTCGAAAAATGATTGAAAATGATTAAAGCTATCTCTATGTTTGCCATGGTTCGGCCGCTAAAGGCTTAACAGTATATGTAATTGATTTTATATAATTTTTTACTAAATTTTTATACATTTGCTATATATATTCACTTTGCTAATTTATTATTGGCGTGAGCGATATTAATTTTTTCATATTGACTTTTGTTAGATTTGGAATAATAAATATTATGTATTTTTTAATTTAGTTGGATTCTTTATCTTAAGAGCTTCAATTAAAAGAAAAAAATATTATTAAATACAATGAATTATTGATGAAGACGCTAGTAATGTCGTTTGTATCAAGGGGAAACAGAATGAAATTTATCAGTAAAAAGAATTGGTTGTGTAGTACTGCGATTGTCGCATCGTTTTTCGTGGGCGCAACAGCCGCATCTGCGCAAACTGCAACTAACTCTGCAGAGGAAACCGTTGTCGTAAAAGGTTTTAGAGCAAGTTTGAATAGTGCATTAGCTGTTAAGAAAAGATCTGCTGCGGTGGTGGATTCAATTCTTTCAGAAGATATTGCAAAATTCCCAGATACAAACCTTGCCGAATCTATGCAAAGAATTCCTGGTGTAACTTTATCACGTGGTGATGGTGGTGAAGGTAGAAATATTTCGGTACGTGGTCTTGGCGCTGGTTTTACTCGCGTAAGAATTAATGGAATGGAAGGCGCGGCACAGACTGGATCTTCGGATATTTATGGCGCTGGTAATAACGGAAGAACTTTCGATTTCAACGTTTTCCCATCTGAAATTTTCTCGTCTCTTTCTACTCGCAAAACTACTACTGCTGACGTAGAAGAAGGAAGCCTTGGTGCAACTGTTGACCTTCGCGCACCACGTCCTTTTGATTTTAGACAAGACCAAGTAATAAGTCTTACTGCTAAAGGGGTTTATAATAGCGTTTCTAAAACAACAGATCCTAGAGTTTCATTCTTGGCATCTAAAAAATCTAAAGATGGCAAATTCGGCGTATTAGGTACATTATCTTATGTAGACCGTAACATCCGCGAAGTTGGTTATTCTGCGGTTGATATTCTTGCTGCGAATTCAAATGCCTTGACTGTTGGCGCAAATGTATTCCCATTCTGTACGCCACTTGGTTATGCAATTACTGGCCCTGATCCAGTTGCTCAGGCTGCAAAAGGTGCAACTGCTGCAAATTGCTCAACTAATAATCCAAGAACAAGTACTGTTGCTGCATATGAAGCAATTGCAAACTTAAGACGTGCTGATGCACCGACTTCGCCGGGTTCTGGTGCGTTCATTCCACGTATTCCTCGTTATGTAAATTCAGAGCAGGACTCAAAACGTATTGGCGGAAGCTTAACTTTCCAATACCGTCCTAGCAAAGATACTGATATGTCAATCGACTTATTATTCTCTGAGCTTGATGTAGAGCGTCGCGATAATTATATTGCTGCATTATCATTTGCCAGAAACGTGAATGCTAATGGTCAGCCAATGACTTCTGTTAAAGATGTGCAATTCAATAGCAATGGTTCATTGGTTTATGGCTTGTTTGATGGCGTTGATATCCGTTCAGAAGGCCTAGTAGATCAATTCACTTCTACATTCTCTCAAGTTAATTTCAATTTCCGTCATAGATTTAATGATAAGTTTGAATTAACTGCATTTGCCGGTGGCAACCTTTCTGTTTGGAACGGTCCTAAACGTTTACAAACTGCAATTGATATTATCGATGCTGATAATTTCTCAATTGATTTCCGTGGTGGTGGTACTACTCCAAAATTAGGTTTTGGTGTTAATGTGGCGCTTCCTGGCAACTTTACGTATGCGCCGGGTTTAGCTGATGGTACTGTGACTGGTATTTTCTCTACACAAGGTAAGCCTTCACGTAACGAAACTGCAATACATACTTTTAACCTAGAGGGTAATTATCAAGTAAATGATGACTTGAAAATCAGAGCTGGTTTACAAAACCGTCTAAGCGATTTCACATCATTTAGCTTGAACTTAGCTCCGGGCCAAGCTGCTACTCAAGCATTACCTGCTGGCGTATCTCTTGCAAGCATTACAAAACAAATCTCTGGTCTTCACGACCTTTGGGGTAATGGCGCACCTGCAAGCTGGGCTGCTATTGATGCCGATAAATGGTCGCAAGTATTCAATTTTAGCGCAATGAAATATTGCGGCATTGAGTGTGGCGCACCATCTTCAAGCATTGTTGAAGATATTAATAGTGCTTATATTATGGCGGAATTTAACAATTCAACATTACTTCCTGTTCCATTCCGTGGTGACATTGGCGTAAGATATGTAAGCACCGTTCAAAAAGCGATTGGTCATATTCCTGTTGCTGCACCTGTTGGCGCTTTATATCCAACTGTGGGTCTAAGAAACGAAGTAGTACGTGAGTATGATGATACTTTACCTTCTATGAACGTTGTGTTTGATTTAACTCCTAGTCTATTGGCTCGTTTCTCTGCTGCTAAAGTTATGACTCGTGCAGAGCTTGGAAATCTTACGCCATCAAGTGGTGTAAACCCAATCACAAGAACTGGTAATATTAATAACCCATTCCTAGATCCAATTCGTGCAAATGCGTATGATGCGGCTCTTGAGTGGTACTTTAAACGTGGCCAAGTTGTTTCTGTAGGCGTGTTTAAGAAAGACATTAAAACCTATATTCAAAGGGTTACTACAACTGCACCATTTAACACTCTTGGTTTGCCGAACGATCTATTATTAGGTCAAGCAACACCAACTGATAATTTCGTGGTTGGTCGTTTCTCTAATACCCCAGGTGGCCCATTAGAAGGCTATGAGTTGAACTTACAAACTGAGTTTGATTATTTACCAGGTCCATTAAAAGATGTTGGTTTATTGGCTAATTATACTTCAATCACTTCTGATATTAAGTATATCCTAACTACAAGCTCAACAGGTGCGGTTCTAACTTCGGTTAATAATGACTTGATTGGTCTATCTCGTACTTCTGCTTCTGCTACACTTTATTATGAAAAAGATAAAATTAGCGCAAGAACAACTGCTTCTTACCGCGATAAATTTATCCTTGGCATCCCTGCTTCACCAGGAAGCGACATAAGAGGAAACGATGAGTCATTATATGTTGACGCATCTGCATCTTATGAGTGGAGCGATAACTTAAAG
The DNA here is from genome assembly GCA_964443435.1 of uncultured Caulobacteraceae bacterium. Classification (GTDB taxonomy): domain Bacteria; phylum Pseudomonadota; class Alphaproteobacteria; order Caulobacterales; family Aquidulcibacteraceae; genus Pseudaquidulcibacter. The sequence goes on from CAYUCW010000035.1 coordinate 22,016, forward strand.
TTCACTTTAGAAGCTCAGAACTTAACCGATGAGCAAAACCGCCTAATCATTGACTCAAAACGTGATGATACACTTTTTGAAACAAGAATAGGTAGAACGATTACTTTCGGTGTTACTTATAAATATTAATATTAATCTCCTGTGACAAACTTAAAAGCCCCAAAGCAATTTGGGGCTTTTTTTT
>CAYUCW010000036.1:0-21529 GCA_964443435.1 uncultured Caulobacteraceae bacterium
AAATTAATTAAAATTTATATGTGCGTTTTTTGAGTTTGAATTTTCATCAATAAAGTGAATTTCGCTTTCGCATAAAGCGTCACGCCTAAAACCAATAGCGTCAAGAGATTCTTCGTTGAATAAAGTATTCACAAAGCTTGAAGCATTTGGAAATCTTGCAACTGCCATAATGTCCCATTTGTTTTCTTTGCCAACGAATGTGAAATTTATATTTCCTTCGGCAATTAAAAATCCGCCATTATTACGAGCTTGCGTTAAAGCAGTGTTGCGCCAAATTTCGTAACTTGCTTGTATTTCTTCTAATGGTTTGTCGTTCCGAAATTTTCCCAAAATAAGTACAGTGACAGGAGCATCAGTCGGCAATTTCATTGCGCGACTTACAATATTTGGTGTAGGCTCCATTTTGTCATATTTTGTCATTTAAATAAAATAAACAATTATAAACCTTGTACCAAGCAATTTATACAAGTATATTATGTTTATTTACAGTATAGAGATTTTTAATACTTAAAAAATCCTGTTTTTATTTAAATTCTTTAGCCTTTGTTTCGACTAAATCAATGATTTTGTCTATCATTTCGCTATTTTCAGCCTTAGCAATTGTCTTCCCATTAATATAAATCATGCCAGAGCCTTTGCCACCGCCAGTAAAGCCAATATCGGTATAAAGCGCTTCGCCTGGGCCATTTACTACACAGCCAATAATAGATAGTGAAACAGGCGCGCTAATGTGTGCAAGCTTTTGTTCAAGCAATTCAACGGTTTTAATAACGTCAAATCCTTGCCTTGCACATGAAGGGCAGGAGATGATATTTACGCCGCGCGTTCTAATGCCTAGTGATTTTAAAATATCAAAGCCAACTTTGACTTCTTCTTCTGGCTCTGCGGAAAGCGAAACTCTTATGGTGTCGCCAATTCCTGCCCATAAAAGATTTCCTATGCCAATAGATGATTTAACCGTTCCAATTCTTGTTCCTCCGGCTTCGGTAACACCTAAATGTAAAGGGCAATCAATTGCGTCGGCAAGCTGCATATAAGCGGCAACAGTTAAAAATGCATCAGAGGCCTTAACGCTTATTTTAAACTCATGGAAGTCATTTTCACGAAGAATATTGGCATGATAAAGTGCACTTTCCACCATTGCATCTGGGCAGGGCTCACCATATTTTTCAAGCAGATTAGATTCTAATGAACCGGCATTAACACCTATCCGTATTGCGCAGCCATAATCTTTGGCGGCCTGAATAACCTCTTTTACTTTGGCATCAGAGCCAATATTGCCAGGATTTATCCTAAGGCAAGCCGCGCCCGCGATTGCGGCTTCAATCGCCCGTTTATAATGAAAATGAATATCGGCAACAATAGGGACGTTAGAGGCTTTGACAATGTCTTTTAAAGCTTTTGTGGAATCTTCATCGGGAACTGAAACCCTTACTAAATCCGCGCCGGCTTCTTCACATCTTCTAATCTGATCAATAGTGCCATTTATATCCGTAGTTAGGGTATTGGTCATGGTTTGCACCATAATCGGGCTATCGCCACCAATTGTTAGATTGCCTACTTTGATTTTGCGTGATTTGCGGCGATCTATTGTGCGCCAAGGTCTTACATCATTGATTGAATTGTGACTGCTCATAATTCTTCCTAAGTTTAATTAGGTTTTAATAAGCCAAATTATTGTTTCTGAATAGTATTGTTTACAGGAATTTCTTTTGTAGGATTTAGTTTAGCAAGTCTCTCTTGCTCTTTAGCAATTTTGGCATCTTCCTCTGCCTTTATTGCCGCAAGCTTATCATTTGCAACTTTTTCAAGGTCTGGTGCGCGAAGATTTTCAACAATCTGGCCATTTTCACCAAGGATTGCAGTTTCACCAAATGCACGATATTCAAGTGCACCTGCATCACTTGTGGTTACAAACCATTTACCAAGTCCGTCAACATTAATTGTTTGTCCAGATTTTAGGACTTTATCGGCAACCAAAACCCCATCTTGACCCTTAAGAATTATTCTTACATCACGATTTGCAATTATTGTTGCAAGTGGGGCGGTATCATTAATTGCTTGGTTATTTGAAATATCTTTGCTTGCCCAAGCTTTTATTTTATCATCAGGCGGTGCAATTACTTCTTTGGAGTTTGAAAGGCGGGCATGCATAAAAGAGCTTATTAAAAGCCAAACTAAAGCGCATACCGCAAGTATAAAGCCAATAGGAACCGCGAATTTACTTACCCCAGAACTTCTAGAGCTTTCATGGCGTCTTTGAATTGGTGACCAAGCTTCTTTAAAATCTTCGACAACTGATTTTACATCGGCAATATCTAATAGCTCTGCATAAGCTCTTACATAGCCAAGTGAATAACCAAGTCCGGGAAGGCGGGCAAATTGCATAGATTCAATAGCTGCAATTTGGTCAGGGCGAAGTTTCAAAGCTTCGGCGACTTGAATTATTGAAAGTCCATGTTCACGCCTTGCGTATTGCAATTGTGCACCAGGGCCATCAGCTTCAGGATTTTCAATAGAAGACACAACCTTAAGCCTAACCGCGCCGTCTGGCTTGGTTTTAACAGCTTCTAATAATTTGTTCGCCTCAGCTGGTGTCATTAAATTGCTTTTAGTTTGAATAAATTTTTATTAGACTTATTAATAAGTATTAAAAGTAACAGATGTGTTACTTTTCGGCAAAAAACTGCAAAAAAATACTGTTTAATCAGTATTTATCAGCTTAAATTAATTTTTGCCTAAGAAAGAGACTAATTCATTACGTAAATTGAATTTTTTATCGCTAAGTGCTTGTTCAACAAGTAATTTTAATTTCTCATAATTAATATTTAAAATTGATTCCTTGACTTGCCCAATATAAGTAGATGGCATTGATAAACTATCATAACCAAGGCCTATAAGTGCCGCAGATTCAACAATTTTTCCTGCATGCTCACCGCAAATAGAAATAGGAACATCACCTGCATTATCTTTTATATATTTTAAGAAACTTAGGGCCGGCCAAGATAATAAATCATAGCGATCATTTAGTTTCGAAGTACCTCTATCGGCCGCAAAAAAGAATTGCATTAAGTCATTTGTACCAACCGATAAAAAGTCTGCTTCTTTTGCTATTTCTGCAATATTCCAAGCAATAGAAGGCGCTTCAATCATTGCACCGACATGAATTTTTGAAGGCTTCTGACGGCCTTGTTTTACCGCCCAATCTATTTCTTTATTTAAGATTTCTTTGGCGGCAATAAATTCCTCAATACTTGAAACTAATGGAAACATTATTCTTAAATACTGGCCTTGGGTTGCTCTTAAAAGGGCACGTATTTGATAAACCAAAACTGGCTTTTTATCTAAACCAAGCCTAAGTGCGCGCCAACCCATAGCAGGGTTTTCATCTTTTTCGCCCTTCATAAAGCGGGCTATTTTATCACCCCCTAAATCAAGAGTTCTAAAGGTTACAGGCTTATCACCAGCCTTAGCCATAATTTGCTTATAAAGCTTTGCTTGAGCATCGGCACCTGGAAGTGAATTAGAAACTAGAAACTGAAATTCAGTTCTAAAGAGGCCAACACCTTCCGCACCAGAGCTTGAAATATTATCAATATCAAGAACAAGTCCGGCATTCATAAATAAACTTATTTTACGGCCATCCTGGGTTTTAGATTCAATGTCTTTTAATGCATTTACCCTTGCACGTTCCACTCTTGCGGCGGCAAATCTTGTGGTAAATTCTTGCGCCACCAAAGGATCATAACGAACATAAGCACAAGAAGATGCGCTTTCTACAATTATTCTATCTTGGCTTTCAATTCTTGATAAAAGTCCTTTAATATTCCCAAGCATAGGAATACCCATAGCCCGAGCAATAATAGCGGCATGTCCAGAAGAAGTGCCTTCTTCTAATAAAATGCCTTTTAAATTATCGCGTGAATATTCAAGTAATTCCGCAGGGCCAATATCACGCGCAACAAGAATAAAATCACCCTTAATTTTATCGGTTTGATTTTTCTTGCCAGATAGGTGACGTAATAAACGATTATCAAGCTCTTCAAGATCATGTAACCTATCTCTTAGGTATGAATCCTTTGCCGCGCTCATGCGTGCTTGGTGTTCAGAACGAACTTGCTCAACCGCAGCCTCGGCAGTAAGACCTTTGCGAACCCCTTCAAGTAAACGTCTTTCCCAGCTTCTATCTTGTGATAAAAGCAGGAACATTTCTAAAACTTCAAGCGGTATTGCGCCCAAGGTTTGATCGCTTGCCAAGAGGTTTTCAAGACCTAAACGTAATTCATTTAAGCTTTTTAAGAGCTTTTCTTCTTCTTTTTCAGGGTCTTCGGCAAGAAGCTTGGTTGCTTCAATTTCTGGCGCGTGCAAAAGTGCAGGGCCAATTGCTAGTCCGTTTGAATAAGTTTTACCCATAAGGGTTTCAGGTAAATTCGGCTTAATATCGAATTCTGTTAGACTGCTTGAAAGCTCATTGGCGGAAACAATTTCTGCAAGAACGGTGGCAATAGTCTGTAAAGTTTCAATATTCTCATGATCATAAAATTTTGATTCTTTATTTTGAACCACCAAAACGCCAATTAAACGGCCAGCGCGTAACATTGGCACGCCAAGAAATGATTGATACGGATCTTCACCAGTTTCAGGACGATAAGAGAATCTTTTATGGCTTGGCGCATCGGCAAGGCTAATTGGCTCTACGCCATCGGCAACAAGACCGACAAGACCTTCAGAAGGCTTTAGGCGCGTATTATGAACCGCTTCGGGTTTAAGGCCTTCGGTGGCGCATAATTCCATCGCATTATCATTGCGGCGCAAATATATAGAGCAAACATCGCCTTCCATTTCACTGGCAATTTGACTTACCATATGATTCAGACGGGTTTGTGTATCGCTTTCTTCCGCCATAAGATCGCGAAGGCATTTTAAAAGCCTTTTGGATGCACTTATAGGTGGTTTGGTTTCGATATTCATAAAAACCATTTAGGGCATAGATATAAGTTTTGCTAGTCTAAAACGATTTAAATTGTTCCAATTATTGGCAATTTGCATTAAATATTGGCAATTATTTTGTGGATAAATCTATATGGCGCAATTATTATTTTTTTCAGTAAAGCTTATTGTAGCTAATTAATCTGTGCACAAAAAAAGCGAGGCATATAAGAATTGGTCAAGCTATATATACATTTATAATTTTTGCTTTTTATCATTTTAGTATCAAGGCGACTATAAAGAGACCAAACCTTTAATTTTTTAGGGTTTCAATTTTTCACAAGCTGCTAAATATCTTGAATTACAACTAGCAATCAATAATTGTCTTGCACGTATATTTTGAAGTTTGCTTGGTTGTTTTAACAGGAAATTTGAAACCGAAAGGCATGAATGACCGTCACCCAAATTGCATCCCAAAGCATAATATCCATTTGCTATTATAAAGTCCTTTTTTACTTCATTTCCAGAAATGTAGTAATCTGCAAGTTTACGACAAGATAAAGCATCATTTTTTTTGCAATTTTCTTTAGCCAGTTTAGAATTGGCGCCACTTGGGGATAATGCCTCTAAGCCATTGGATTGAAGCGATTTTAGTTTCTCACATGCAAAATTGCTTCCATCTTGGCATCCAAGGAAGAAATAGGATTTGGCGGCTTCCTTATCGTCTCCATACCAATAACCAGCTGTATAGTGTACTGCCAAATTGGTGCAACCACCATATAAATCACCAAGCAAACAAGCTTCTAATGCATAATGTGCGCTTTGACCATAATCTGCATCAATATTTTTACCGTTTAAGAAAATATATGCTAAGTAATTACATGAGATTGCATAACCTAAGTCACATCCACGCATATATAATAGTCGCGAATGTTCTAGATCTTTTGCTTTGTATCCCCCATCTTTGGAAGTATCAAGTGAAAAAATAAGTTCAATATAATCATCACTTTCAAGAATTTTTGCCGCTTCATAACAAGCTTTACCATCATACTCATAACATGCTTTGATATGTGATTTTAGAATAAAAGGACTACCTACGGCTGGCCCTTCTGGCATTGACGGAAGATTTTTTTGCTTTTTGCACGCTATATCAAGACCCATATAACATGCATGTTGGTGATAAAAAAAACGCTTAGTCTTTATGACTTTTAACATTAAATTTTTGGGTTCGGCATCATAAATATTATCTTCTAAAATACCAGCATTGTCACAAGCATATTCATTACCGTAATCACAACCGCGTGAGTATCTCTGCCGCGCAATTTGATCATTTTCACTTGTTCCAAGCCCTATGTCATACATATATCCTGCATTTGCGCAAGATTTTCCATTTCGCCCCTTACATGCTAAATCATAATATTTTAGTGACTTGGTGGCGTCTTTAATACCATAATCTTCATAGTCATATATTTCTCCTAAATTAGAACACGCAAATGCGTCACCTCCGTTGCAGCCTAATTCATAATACTTAATGGCAATATTCAATGATTTTGGCGCATCTTTACCTGTAAGGTAAGCAATACCGACTGCATTACAATAATAAATACTTCCTTTTTCACATTGTTGAATTTTATTAGCAATTTCTGATGAAAAAGGAGCAGAATTTTGAGAATATGCACCATTAAAACAAAGTAAAACAAATAAAAGTGATATAATTGCAAGAATATTTTTCATACTTAACACCTTAATTTGCCAATGCTCTTAAGTTTATAGCCCGACTACAAGCCTCGCCAACATTTTTATTAATGTTACATGCTTTTTCAAAGTTTGCTTGTGCTTTTGTTCTTGATTTCAAAAAGCCTAGGCCTTCATCATAAATTCTGCCCAAATAATTGCATGAAATCGCATTATTTACATTGCAAGATTTTTGAAAATATATTTCTGCTTCTTTAAAAGAGGTTTCAATTCCGCGACCATAAAAATAAGCCTCGGCTAATTGCTGGCAGCCAGCATATATTCCGCCCAAATCACAGGCTTTTTTTGAACTATTATAATAATCAATATTGGATTTTTCTGTGCCAATACCCATTAAATAAAAATGCCCCAAGTTAGCGCAACCAATTTGTGAATTTAAATTGCAAGCTTTTGTACTAAGTTCAAATGCCTTATTAAAGTTTTTAATCTCATAATTACCAGTATAAAAATTAATTGCTGCTTGGGAGCAATCTTCGGCATTATTAGCATCGCAGCCATTTTTTGCATTTAACCATTTTGCATGTGCAGCTTTTTCTCTTTTCTCTTTTTCAACTTCATTTTGAGGTAATTGAGTTAATCTGGTGCATGCTTTATCATTTTTTAAATCACAAGCATCAATGTATAACATAATTGCGAGTCTTTGATTTCGTGTAACTTCGGTGCCATTATCATATATGCGACCGGCATCATAACACCCTCCGCCAGCTTTTTTTTGACATGCTGTTTTGTAATAATCAAGGGCCTTATTTATGTCTTTGGCAACGCCATTTCCATTTTCATAAGCCAAACCCAAATTACGACAACCAAAATTAAAGTCACCATCACAAGCTTTTTTGAAGAAAGATGCAGATGTTTGTAGGTTTTTTGGAACATTTAAGCCAAGCAAATAATAACTTCCAACCTTGTTACAGGACTCGAAATTATTTTCTAGGCATTCTTTTTCTGCTTTGATTGCAACATCAGATTTTCCAGTTTGATCTGATAATTTAGCAATATCAATTTCCATAGGGGCTTTACAGGCTTTTAATTCACCATATTCACATGATTTATAATAATAATCGTTTGATTTCGAAACAGATTTTTCAAAAGCGCCATTCCCTTTTTCATATGCATGTGCAACTACAAAACACGCAGTAGAATCCTTTAGTTCACAGGCGCGAAGCGCAAGTTCCTTCGCGCGATTGGTATCTTTTTTTGTAACAGTACCTGCTTCTATTAATAGGCCAAGCTCTAGGCATGATGCCCCATTATTCGCTTCACATCCTTTTTCAAATAGTTTGAAAGCCTTCTTAGCGTCTTTTTCTTTATTTAGGGCTTCACGACCTTCATTTAGGCAAGCAATACCATCGTTATTCTTGCATAATCCTGTTTGGGCATGCGAAAAATTGGGACTCAATATTAAAATAAAAACAGCAAAAACTACGCCAAAAATGCTTGTTAAGGCGAAAAGTCGCATTCTTTTAGTTTCTATATGCCCCATATAAACCTACCACTCTAAGTATTATTAAATACCAATAAGTAGTAGAAAATTAATAGAATTGCAAATGCATTCTATTAAGATTCGATGTATTGGTATTTATTAATTTGAATCCAATCCATAAGCGGTATGAAGTGCACGAACCGCTAGCTCTGTATAGCTAGAATCGATAAGTACAGAGATTTTAATTTCAGAAGTTGAAATATTTTGAATATTAATACCTTTTTGGGAAAGCGCATCAAACATAATTTTGGCAACCCCAACATGAGAGCGCATACCAACACCAATAACTGAAACTTTAGAAACATCTTTTTTCACGATAATATCGCGGAATTTTGCTTCATTTTTGATAGAATTCATTAATTCAGTCGCTCTATCGGCTTCACGCTCTGGGATTGTGAAAGTCATATTCACCGCGCCATCGGTACGGCTTGGTGCTTGAACTATCATATCAACATTTATATTTGCATCGGCAAGCGCACCAAAAATTACGGCCGCAATACCTGGATGATCTTCAACGCCAAGAACAGAAACTTTTGCTTCATCGCGGCTATAGGCTATACCAGATACGATTTGTTTTTCCACGATTTCTTCCTCATCACAAACAATAGTTCCAGGGTTTGGTTCACCTGGTTCAACAAAAGACGATAATACTCTAACTGGCACTTTTTTGGCCATTGCAAGCTCAACAGAGCGAGTTTGCAGAACTTTTGCGCCAAGCGACGCCATTTCTAACATTTCTTCGTATGAAATTGCACTTAGGCGCTTTGCACTTTTAGTAATTCTTGGGTCAGTGGTATATACACCATCAACATCGGTATAGATATCACATCTATCGGCATTAAGCGCAGCCGCAACCGCCACCGCAGATGTATCAGAACCGCCACGACCAAGTGTCGTCACACGCTCTTCTTCGGTAATGCCTTGGAAGCCTGGGATAACGGCAACAATATTGTTTTCCATGCTTTCAATAAGGCTTGGGCAATCAATGCCAGAAATACGCGCACTTGCATGTATGTCAGATGATTTAATAGCAATCTGCCATCCTTGCCAAGAACGGGCAGGGACACCAATTTTACGAAGTGCAAGCGAAAGTAAGCCAGTTGTTACTTGCTCTCCGGTTGCAACAACAACATCATATTCATCATTAAATTCTTCAGGTGATAGACCCGCGCCAGATGCCTCAGCTAAGGCCACAAGCTTATTGGTTTCGCCCGACATAGCAGAAACAACAACTGCAACTTCATTGCCCTGTGCGCGTTCATGCGCCACAAGCCTTGCGACACGTGCGATGCGTTCCACATCGCCAACCGAAGTGCCACCAAATTTCATAACAATACGCGCCATTTTAATCTCTATTTTTATTTTAAGCGTAACAATAATAACCGCGCGCAAAAGCCCCAATTTTCTTCAAAGGTCAAGTGTTTGGCGCATTAAAATGTCACAAATGCCGCCTTTAAAGCTTTAATATTTTAATGTTTTATGGGAAAATCAATAATAGGAAAATAAAATGCCAGAAATAATTAATACTATTAACCCTCAAGAAGTTGAAAAATTCGCCAAAATGGCGGATGAATGGTGGGATCCGAATGGTAAATTCAAGCCTTTACATAAATTCAACCCAACTAGAATCAGTTTTATTCGCGATAATATTTCAGGGCATTTTGGAAAATCAGGCGATAAACCCCTATCTGGTTTAAAACTTCTTGATATTGGTTGCGGCGGTGGCCTTTTGTCAGAGCCAATGGCAAGATTAGGCGCGGAAGTTACCGCAATTGATGCCACCGAAAAAAACATAAATATCGCCAAGGCAAGGCTTGAAAAATCAAGTCTTAAAATTGATTATCAAAATACCACTTCAGAAGCTTTGATTGAAGAATTAACGGGAAAATTCGATATTGTCCTTAATATGGAAGTCATCGAGCATGTTAATAATCAAAAAGAATTTTTGCAAAATGCCTATAAGCTTCTTGCGCCAAATGGAATTATGTTTATTGCCACAATTAATCGCACCCAAAAGGCAAGGGCGCTTGCACTTTTCGCCGCCGAACAAATCTTAAGATGGCTTCCGCCCGGAACCCATGATTATGATAAATTAGTAAAGCCCGAAGAAATTAAAGATTGGCTTTCAGGTTTTGAAGGCATCAATATTTCAAAGCCAATTGGCGTTTCTTATAATCCTTTATTTGATAAATGGTCTTTAAGTGACGACACAAGCATGAATTATATGTTTGTAGTCAAAAAACCAAAAGTTTAATTAATACCCTTATCCGTTTTCGGATTGGCAAGGGTTGGAATTGGGGCAATTGAAATCCCGTCTTCAATAAGTTCTTTGGCTTCTTTTGGCGTTGTTTCCCCATAAATAGGGCGTATTTCACTATCGCCATCATGAATTGCCCTTGCTTCTTTGGCAAAGCTATCGCCGACATAATCAAAATTTTGTTCAATATGCGATTTATATTCTTCTATAATTTTGCGAACTTCGGTTGGCATAATATCATTTGAAAGTGATATATTTTCATTTTCTTGAGGCTTAGATTTTTTGACCGCAGGCGCCATTATCGCTTTGGAGACTTTAATACTTGCGCAATATGGGCAAACCACAAAGCCTTTTGAATTTTGTTCTTCAAACCCATCGCTATTAGGGAACCAAGCTTCAAAATTATGATTATTTTCGCAATTAAGAGAATATTTTATCATTCGATTATTTTTAAATTAAAGTCAGTATTTAACGACCAAGCAGGGATTTTTTGTCTTGCTTCATGGCATTCATTTATATCTATAAGCGCCAATGCCATATCGGGTTTATCGCTGTCAATATGGGCAATGATTTCACCCCACGGATTAATAACCATTGAATGACCATAAGTGAAGCGCCCATCCTTATGTATGCCACCTTGCGCAGGGGCGATTATAAAGCTTCCGGTTTCAATGGCGCGCGCCCGCAAAAGTATTTCCCAATGTGCTTTACCAGTGGCAACGGTAAATGCCGCAGGAATACATATAATCTCCGCACCATTTTGGGCAAGGTTTCGAAATAAATGCGGAAATCTTACATCATAGCAAATTGAAAAACCAATATTGCCAATCGGGGTTTTGGCAATTATCGCAGTTTTGCCATTTTGATAATTATTGCTTTCTTTATATTCCTTGCCATTTCCCAAATTCACATCAAAAAGGTGGATTTTATCATAATGGCTTATAAGATTTCCATCTGGTGAATATAAAAGCGCGCGGTTCACACCTTTATTATCTGGCATTTGAAACAAAGCAGAACCAATATAAAGATAAACTCCAAGCTCTTTAGCAAGCTTGCTATAGCCTAAATCTTCGCCCCAAAAAGGCGCGTTTAGTTTGAATTTTTCAAGGTCACGCTCAAGAATATTAGAGCCTTCGGGCGTGACAATAAGGTCTGCGCCTTGATTTGCGGCGCGTCTTATAAGGGCTTCTAGTTCGCCAAAACCATCAATAATATTATCACTAGTATTAGTTTGAATAATTGCGGCTTTAAGCATGATTATTCGGCAAGCAATGGATCTAGGCCACCAGATCTTTCAAGCGCGAATATATCATCGCAACCGCCAATATGTTTGTCATTAATGAAAATTTGCGGGAAAGTATTGCGACCTGATTTTGCATTCATTTCCGCACGAATTTCAGGATTAGTAGCGGCTTCTATATTTTTATAGCTTGCGCCTTTGCTATCAAGCAATGCCATTGCACGTTCACAATAGGGGCAACCAATTTTAGTATAAACAATAATATCCGCCATTTTATTTCCTTTATTTCGGTAGCTTTTATGTGTGTATTGATTTGATAATTTCAAGTATTCTACTGATTCAAAAGCTAACATAGCATAAATTTATAAATTATAAGAAGATATGAGAATTATATCAGGCGAAAATCGCGGCAAACTACTTAATACCCCCGAAGGCTTGGACACACGCCCAACTTCGGATAGAGCAAGGCAAGCAATTTTTAATATGCTTGAGCATTCGCCGTTTTCGGATGGACTTTTAAATAAAAATATACTTGATGTTTTTGCGGGTACAGGCGCTTTTGGTCTTGAGGCATTATCAAGGGGTGCAGCTTCGGCTTGTTTTATCGAAAATAATAAAAGTGCCATTTATGCTTTGAAAGAAAATATCAAAAGCCTCAGACGTGAAAATCAAACCAAAATTATAAGTATTGATGCTAAAAAACTAATTGCAAAACCAAATGGAAGTGATTGTTTTGATATAGTTTTTTGCGACCCACCATATTATAAAGGTTTGAACGAAATAATCATTGCTATCCTTTTAGAAAATAACTGGCTTTCAGAGGATGCGATTATAATTCTTGAACATCATAAGTCTGAAATAATGCCAGAATTTGCAAAACTGACACAAGTAAAAACCGTGAATTATGGTGTTAATGGCTTTAGTATATATAAATTAAACTAACCAGCTGTTAGGATTTGGAATTGGCTTATTATCGATTAAATGTTTTAAACCGATTGCTGAGCGTACAAACCACCATAATAAAACAATAAAGAATGTTAAAAAGCCAATTAAAACTAGCATTAATAAGCAAGAAATTAACACGCCAATCGTTCCAATAATAATTGTTCTTAATTGATATGTATAATGGCTATCGATGAATTCGTCAGCATCAGATTTTTTAAGTAAAATCAAAACTAAAGCAATAATGCCTGTCAAACCATTAAATGGCGCAAGTAAGTTTAAAATATAACCCGCATAGCAAACATCTCTATTATCTAAAATATCAAGATTATTTTTTGGCTCTTTTGTTTCAAAACTATTTTCGTCGGTCATTTATTACTCCTGGGCATAGTTTTTCACAAAAATTTGTTTTTAGCAATGCGTATTTTTACTAGTTATTTAAGTAATTTATTTCCGGCCAAATAGTTTTTCAATATCATTAAGGCTTAGGGCCACAAAAGTTGGCCTTCCATGATTACATTGACCACTTCTTGGGGTTGTTTCCATTTCACGTAATAAAGCATTCATTTCATTTGCACTAAGGCTGCGTCCTGCGCGAATAGAACTATGGCAAGCCATAGTTGATAAAACCAAATCGATTTTTTCTTTTAAACTATGGCTTTGGTCATAAGTTGCAATTTCATCGGCTAAATCTTGCAATAATTGTTTAGTATTAATTTTACCAAGTATAGCAGGGGTTTCACGAACCAAAATTGCGCCATTCCCAAAGCCTTCAATTATAAGTCCAAATTCTTCTAATTCATTGGATTTACTTAGGATGCGTGTGCAGTCTTCATTTTCAAGTTCTATGACTTCAGGAATAAGTGAAATTTGACGTGCGAGTGTTTTATCCGCGATTGCCGCTTTCATTTTCTCTAATGTAAGTCTTTCATGCGCCGCATGTTGGTCAGTTATAATTATGCCATCATTAGTTTGCGAAATAATATAAGTATTATGGACTTGCGCAACTGCGGCACCAAGCGGAAAATTTATTATTTGATTTTGGGTTTCAAAAGTATTTTCAATGGTTCTGGCAATTGGTATTGCGTCCAATGAAACATTTTCAGGGTTATGATTAATCTCAAAATCAAAATTAGAGCTATAATTTTCGCGCACTTGGGATATGCTTGGCGCACTGCCTCTATAGCTATAATCCTGCTGATACAGGAAATTAGATTGCAATGGCAAAGATTTGGCAAGCGCACCAATCGCATTATTAGTAAGGCTTTGGCTTGGGTTTATACCAATTGAACCAAGTGCATGGCGCATCGCGCCAATCATTAGCCCCCTAATAAGTGCCGCATCTTTAAACCTTACTTCGGTCTTAGCGGGGTGCACATTCACATCAACAAAATCATAGGGCATTTCAAGAAAAAGTGCCAAAATAGGGTGCTTATCACGCGCCAAAACATCACTATAGGCCGCGCGCGCAATGCCCTTAAGCATTGGGTCTTTTACAGGCCTACCATTCACAAACATATATTGATGGCGACTATCGGCACGTGAAGCGGTTGGCAAAGATATTAGGCCCGATAATTTAATACCGGCACGTTCGGTATCAATATAAAGACAATCCTTGGCAATATCATTTCCCAATATTTCACGGGCGCGATTAAGCCTTTGATTTTCAAGGCTATCAATTTCCAAAGCGGCATTGGCTTTGAAGTTAAGTTTGGCATCAATATAGAGGCTAAAACTTACATCTGGTCTTGAAAGAGCAATTCTTTTTATCATTTCGGAAATTGCAAGATTTTCAGATCTTTCAGATTTCAGGAATTTAAGTCTTGCAGGTGTCGCGTAAAATAAATCTTTTACTTCAATGCGTGTTCCCGAATAATTATTAGGCCAAGGGCAGGGGGCAATAGGTTTAATTTTGCCGCCCTCTACACTTATTTCCCATGCACTATCATTAATAGTCTTTGAAGCGATTTTAAGACGTGCAATAGAGCCAATTGAAGGCAATGCTTCACCTCTAAAGCCAAGACTTGTTATGTTTAATAAATCAATTGTGCCATTAATAGCAGGCTTAAGCTTTGAAGTAGCATGTCTTTCAATTGCAAGGCTAAGATCATCTTTTGATATTCCAAAACCATCATCTTCAATAATAATTGAAGAAATGCCGCCATTATTGCACCAAATTTTTATATTTTTGGCATTGGCGTCAAGGGAGTTTTCGACAAGTTCTTTTAATGCAGATGCGGGACGTTCAATAACTTCACCCGCAGCAATTTGATTAATTGTTTCAGGTGAAAGTTTTTGAATATAGTTTTGCATTACCTATATATTATAGACCCGGTAATTTAATTGCTCGCGGCTTATTTTGTTGGATTTTAACTTTGCCGCCACCAGTACTATTATTAATAGCTTCACGTTCAGCTTTTAATCTATCAGCTTCTTCAGTGCTATTAAGTGGATTTGCATTATCTTTTGGCTTTTCAAAAGATATAATGCTTGAAACAAAATTAGTAGGCTTGTGAGTTAAGTCACCATTTTCGTCATCAATTACATCTCTAATTCTTGGGTCGGCATTTTGTGCGCCAAGGCTTTTGATAAGTGCGATTTCACCAAGCGAAGCTTCGGCACCAGTTTGCACACCAAAAACCGCATTTCTTGCTTGAAGATCTGCTCTTAGCTCAAGTGGTCTTGCTTCACCTGGACGTGGTGGGCGTAAATTAAATTCAGGTGGAACAACCAAAGGGGCTTTAGTAACAACACGAAATTCATCAGGAACTACTTTTTCAACACCAGCAGCTCTTTTGAAACTTGTGCATCCAGAAGAAAGAATCATAGCTGAAATAGAAACAGCTATTAAAATTTTCTGATTATTAAGGCGCATAAAGTTTCTCCGTAAAAATATCTCTATAAGGTGGCTTTTAAGTTTGGTCTAGTATTGCAAGCATTATTATTCGGTAAGGTTTGCATCTTTCTTAGGCTTTTCATCAGGATTTAGCAGCATATCAATTATTAAAAGCATTGCGCCTATAAAAACTGCACTATCGGCAATATTGAATACCCAAGGGAAATAAATTCCTGAGAAATCAAGAAAATCAACAACTGCACCATATTTCACTCTGTCTATAAGGTTGCCAATTGCGCCGCCAATTACAAATGAAAGGGCGAAAAAAGTGATTTTATCTTTAGTTTTGCCAAGCCAATATAAAAATCCCGTTGCAATAATAGATGATGATGCCACAAGTGCCCAGCGCCCAAAATCGGTTTCTGCTTTAAATGTTCCAAAACTTATGCCGCGGTTCCAAACCATTGTAAAATCAAATATTTTAGAAATCTCAATATGATTTATTATATTTAGGTGAAGAATATTAAGCATATAATATTTTGAAGCTTGGTCGATTAATACAACCAATAATATTACGAAAACTGCAGAAAATATTCTTTTATAATTAAAATTGTTCATTTTATAAGCCAAAAACATTTCAATACGAATAAACTTCTTGTAAGTAAACCGACAGATTATTACAAAACAGCAAAAAAACTGAGGGAATTATGGAAGAAAATACTAAAACTGAGGTTTCTGAAGAAATCTCACCTAAAACTTTGCGTGATGTTATTGTTGCTTCTGCTGCGGGTACCGCTTTTGAATGGTATGATTTTTTCTTAGTTGGACTTTTAACCGCTAATCTTGCTGAGCATTTTTATTCTGGCCTTTCACCGGCCATGAGCTTTATTTTTACACTTCTTACTTTTGCAATTGGTCTTGCTTTCAGGCCATTGGGTGCAATGTATTTTGGTTCAATTGGTGATAAAATTGGCCGCAAAAAAGCGTTTGTTGTTACTGTAACTTTAATGGGTGCTTCAACTTTCTTAGTAGGGATTTTACCAGATTATGAAACAATTGGTATTTGGGCACCAGTTTTACTTATAAGTTTAAGAATTATACAAGGCTTTGCGCTTGGTGGTGAATATGGTGGCGCGGCAATTTATGTAGCCGAGCATTCAAGTGCCGATAAAAGAGGGCTTAATACAAGCTATATTCAATCAACAGCCGCTTTTGGGCTTTTTGGTGCTTTGGGCGTTGTATTCCTTTTAAGGGTTATTCTTGGTGATGAAGCATTTAAGGCGTGGGGTTGGCGTTTACCATTTATTCTTAGTTTGGCGCTCTTGATTGTTGCTTTAGTCGTAAGGTCTAAGCTTTCTGAAAGCCCAAGTTTTGAAAAACTAAAAGCGGAAGGCAATACATCTAAAGCACCTTTAAAAGAAGTGTTTAGCAATATTTCAAGTCTAAAACTTGTGCTTCTTGCTTTATTTGGTTTTATGATTGCCCAAGGCGTAACTTGGTATACAAGTCATTTTTATATTCAAGTATTTTTAGAAAAACAAATTGGTGTAGATCCAAAAACTATAAATATATGGCTTTTGATTATGACAACAATATCGGCATTCTTATATGTGTTTTTCGGTTGGTTATCCGATAAGCTTGGACGTAAGCCAGTTATGCTTGCAGGTATGATACTGGCAACAGTTTCATTTTACCCAGGGTTTCAAGCGCTTGTTGGTTTTGCAAATCCAGATCTTGAAAAAGCGATAAAGACTTCGCCAGTTACTGTTGTTGCGGATAAATCTAATTGTTCAGTGCAATTTAATCCAGTTGGTAAAGCCCCAGATGGTCGTGATGCCTTTGCCACAAGTTGTGATGTTGCCAAAGCATTTTTATCTAATTCTGGAATTCCTTATAAATCTGAATATAATGCCGCACCAAAAACTGCGAAAATTATTATTGGTAATGTTGAAATCAATAGCCCAGATATAAGTGCGCTTGGCATTGATGAACAAAAAGCGGTGAAAAAAGATTTTTCTCAAAGGGTTAAGGCCGAGCTTGCAAAAAATAATTATCCGCTTAAAGCCGATCCAAGTAAAATAAATCACTTGGGCGTTATTTCAATAATGCTTATATTTATTATTGCGGCAACCGCATTATACGGGCCAATGGCTGCTTGCCTTGTGGAATTATTTCCAACTAAAATCCGTTATACCGCGCTTTCGGTTCCTTATCATGTGGGAACTGGGCTTTTTGGTGGATTTGTTCCTGCAACAAGTTTTGCAATTGTGGCGACAACAGGAAATATGTTTTCAGGGCTTTGGTATCCAATTATCGCAACAATTATTTGCATAATTGTAACAATATTGTTTTTACCTGAAACTAAAAACAGGAATATTAATGCTTAGGAAATTTTTTCATACGTAAACTGTATATAATTTGTGCAAATACTAGATTTTATTAAAAATGTAATAAATTTTTTTTAATTTTATCTATATTGGTATAAAGATTTTAATAAATTAAATATATACGGGCCGAATGAAAATAATTCCTATAATAATGTCTGGTGGAAGTGGTACACGCTTGTGGCCGCTTTCTACGCCCAAAAAGCCAAAGCAATTTCATAAAATAATCACTGAAAATACTTTGTTACAAGAAGCGCTATTAAGGGTTAAGGGCGATGTTTTTGCGAATCCAATAATTATTTGCAATAAAAGCCATAAAGATTATGCAATTGAACAAGCAAAAGAAATTAATGTTGAATTAGACAAAGTAATTCTTGAGCCTATAGGTCGTAACACCGCTGCGGTTGCTATTATTTCTGCTTTAATTGCGCAAAAACTTGATGATGATAGTCTTGTAATTATATTGCCAGCCGATCAATTAATCACTGATGTTGATGGTTTTCATGAAGCAATTATAAATTCTATTGAGTCAGCAAAAGCAAATATTGTTACTTTTGGAATTAAGCCAAATAGTCCGCATACAGGTTTTGGTTATATCGAAGGTGAAGGCGTAAATATTGGAAAAGTTTTAAATGTAAAACAATTCCATGAAAAACCAGCCCTTGAAACCGCCAAAGAATATTTAGCAAGTGGAAATTATTTCTGGAATGCCGGTATATTTTTATTTTCGCCCAAAATTTTATTGGAAGAATTTGCAAAATATTCTAATGATACGCTTATTGCTTCGCAAAATGTAATGAATGAAGCAGATTTAAATAGTCAAATTATTGAATTTGAAATGGAATTATTTAAGCAAATACCATCAGTTTCAATTGACTATGGCATTATGGAGCATACTAAAAAAGCCTGTGTAATACCATGTGATATTGGCTGGAGTGATATAGGCGCCTATGATCAAATTTGGGAATACTCATCTAAGAATGATCAAGGCAATGTCGGTAATGACGGCTCTATTTTCATAGATACAAGTAATAGCTATATTAAAAACGAATTAAAAATTCCGGTTTCGGTAATTGGTCTTGATGATATAGCAGTTATTGCAACCGATGAAGGGGTTTTAGTGATTCCAAAATCATTATCGCAAGATGTAAAAAAAGTTCAAGAATTTTTAAAAAAATAGGTTTAAAATGAGTTTTAAAAAAATTAGAAAAGCGGTGCTTCCAGTTGCAGGTTTTGGCACAAGAGTACTTCCAGCGACAAAAGCAATTGCCAAAGAAATGCTTCCTGTTTTTGATAGACCCGCTGTGCAATGGGTGGTTGATGAAGCTTTGGCCGCTGGTATTGAGCATATAATTTTTGTAACTGGCCGAAATAAAATGGCTATCGAAGACTATTTTGATAGAGCTTATGAACTTGAAGATAGCTTAACCAAAGCCAATAAAACCGCGCAATTGGAAACTTTGAAATCAATTCTTCCAGTCGCAGGTAGCATGAGCTTTGTAAGGCAACAATCACCATTTGGTCTTGGTCACGCAGTTTGGTGCGCAAGAGATTTAGTGGGCGATGAGCCTTTTGCTGTACTTCTTCCCGATGTTTTAATTCAAGGCGAAGTTTCTTGTACTAAACAAATGATTGATGCATATAACGAAGTGGGCGGCAATATAATTGCGGTTGATAGCGTACCGCTTGATAAAGTTTCAAGTTATGGTGTTATTGCACACGGACAAGCTAATGGAAATATTCTTCCGATTACTGCCATGGTTGAAAAGCCGTCAAAAGAATCTGCGCCAAGTAATCTTAAAATTACAGGCCGATATATTCTACAGCCTGAAATTTTTAATATACTTGAGACACAAGAACGTGGGGCAGGGGGCGAAATTCAGCTTACAGATGCTATGCATACATTAATGAAAAGCCAAGAATTTAGTGCGGTGGAATTTGACGGAATTGATTATGATTGCGGTTCAAAAGATGGCTATACTGAAGCTTTCCTTGCATATGCATTAAAAGACAAAGATTTAGGTTCAACAATTCGGTCAATCACCGAAGATTTATTAAAGTTATAAAATGACAAAATCTGCATTAGTTATAGGTGGCGCGGGCTATATTGGTTCTAACACCGCAAAAGCATTGAAAAATAATGGTATTTTGCCGATTGTTATTGACGATTTATCGGCGGGATTTGCACATAATGTTAATTATGGCCCATTTGTAAACGCTAATATGAATGATACTGCAGCTATTAGCGCGGCAATAAAAGAATATAAGCCAAGCACAGTTTTGCATTTTGCCGCTTGCATTGAAGTAGGTGAAGGCGAAAAAGACCCATTAAAATTCTATAATAATAATGTTGCAAATGCAGTCGCACTTTTTGATACTATTATTTCCAATGGCGTTAAGAACATAGTCTTTTCATCGACATGCGCGACATATGGCGTACCACAATCTAATTTTCTATCTGAAACCCATGTGCAGAATCCAATTTCAACATATGGCCGTACTAAATTAATGGTTGAATGGATTTTAAAAGATTTATCCAAAGCCAATGGAATTAATTTCTCTGCACTGCGTTATTTTAATGCTTCTGGCGCTGATGCCGATGGGGAACTCGGTGAAGAGCATCAACCTGAAACCCATCTTATCCCTAATGTGCTTGCCGCTATTGAAGGCAAAAGAGATGGCCTTCAAGTTTTTGGTAGTGATTATGACACGCCTGACGGCACTTGCGTGAGAGATTTTATCCATGTTGCCGATCTTGCGATTGCCCATGTTAATGCCGCAAACTATATTGAATCTAAAAACGAAAATCTTATTTTAAATCTGGGAACAGGTACTGGTACTTCGGTAATTGAAGTTATTAAAACGGCGGAACGCGTAACTGGAAAACCATGTCCGTATGAAGTATTCCCAAGACGTGAAGGTGATCCACCATATTTAGTTGCAGATGGTAAGCTTGCGAAAGAAAAAATTGGTTTTAATCCAACCAATAGTGATATAGAAAACATTATAAAAACTGCGTATAATTTTCATTTATCTAAATGGAACGCGAAATAAAAAGGCCTAAAATGTCAAAACTTCCT
Source organism: uncultured Caulobacteraceae bacterium (assembly GCA_964443435.1). GTDB lineage: Bacteria > Pseudomonadota > Alphaproteobacteria > Caulobacterales > Aquidulcibacteraceae > Pseudaquidulcibacter. Next base: position 20,904 of record CAYUCW010000036.1, read on the forward strand.
AAAACTTTAATACCTGAAAATACATTTGAATTTGAAACTGAAACTTTAGTAAAGCCTACTGGATTTCGCGAATATGATGCACGTTGGGTTTTCGGTAAAGAAATAAATCTTTTAGGCATACAGGCACTTGGCCTTGCACTTGGTACTTATGTTCAAGAAGTTGGTGTTAAACCACGTGTTGTTGTTGGCCATGATTATAGATCTTATTCAACAAATATTAAAAACGCGCTTATGCTTGGACTTTTACAAGCGGGTTGTGAAGTTTTAGATATTGGTCTGTGTTTGTCACCAATTGCTTATTATGCGCAATTTGATCTTGAGGCGCCATGCGTTGCAATGGTTACGGCTTCTCATAATGATAATGGTTGGACAGGTGTTAAAATGGGCTGCAAAGCACCTTTAACTTTTGGCCCAGAAGAAATGGGAAGACTAAAAGATATTGTTCTTAATGGCGAAGGCGTTGAAAAAGCGGGCGGCACTTTAACCCAAATACATGGTGTTCAAGAAAGATATCTTGCCGAAGTAGGCGGAAGCATTAAATTAAAACGCAAACTAAAAGTAATCTGTGCTTGCGGTAATGGTACGGCGGGTGCATTTGCCCCACAAGCTTTAAGGGCAATGGGCGC
>CAYUCW010000037.1:0-21177 GCA_964443435.1 uncultured Caulobacteraceae bacterium
CTCACGACCCTCGGTTTTGGAGACCGATGCTCTACCAGCTGAGCTAAACCCCTATAACACCAAGCAAAAGCAACTCCGCGCCCTAGGCAGGCAAGCCAAGAGCGCGGTATTCTGCGTATGCCAAAGCCTAAGACTTTTTTCAAGTCTTAATTATGCAATTACTGAAATTATAGAAATTTAAGTGCAGTTTTAAAAAATATTATCTGATACACAATTTTCAAAATTCGAATTTTATTTTTATTGACAAGAGGTATTTAAAACGTAAGTTTAATATAAAATAGGTTTTCACATTTTTTATTTCAAAAATTTTAGGTCCAAAATGAAATATAAAATTATCTTGCTTACATTATTGGTTGCACTGAGTTCTGTATTTCAAAACGCTTCGGCAGAAGATATGTCACATAGGAATAAGACAAGAAAAGGTCTAAGTCATGGCTTGATGGAATGTATTATAGTTTATGAACTAACGGGACAACAAGATAAAGTTCCGCCACTTACCAATGCCTTTTTAAGATATAATAAATTTCATCAAGAGTACTATGATAAGTTACACGCATCTGCAAAGGATGTAATTACCAAGAATGAAGATTACATGGCTAATCTTTCTACCAAAACATATGTTTGTGATAATCTAACGCCAGAGCAAATAGATCTTGGAGACACCATGAAGCTAGAAAAATGGCGCGAAGGTGATGCCTATCAATAATTTACTTTAAGTTTTGAATAGTAAATTTAACATATAAAGCCTTTCATCTTAAATATATTTATAATTTTTCAGCAAATATTTTGCCTTTTTGTTCAAAATCCGCTTAATGGGTTTTATAAGGTTTTATCATGTCACATAATACATTTGGTCATTTATTTAGGGTTACAACTTGGGGCGAATCGCACGGCCCTGCGCTTGGATGCGTGATTGATGGTTGCCCACCTAATATAAAAATAACTGCCGAAGATATACAGGCCGAACTTGATAGAAGAAAGCCAGGGCAAAACCGCTTTGTTACCCAAAGACGCGAAGAAGATTTGGTTGAAATCCTTTCGGGCGTTTTTGAAGATGCCGATACCGATGGGCAAGTTACCACAGGCACACCAATTTCGCTTATGATACGCAATACCGACCAAAGATCAAAAGATTATGGCGACATTGCCAAAGCTTGGCGCCCTGGGCATGGCGACTATGTTTATGACATGAAATATGGTGTTCGCGATTATCGCGGTGGCGGAAGAACCTCTGCGCGCGAAACCGCCGCAAGGGTTGCCGCCGGTGCGGTTGCACGCAAAGTGCTTGGTGAAAATATTAAAATTCGCGCGGCAATGGTACAAATCGGTGAGCATAAAATTAACCGCGACAATTGGAATTGGGATGAAGTTAATAATAACGCATTCTTTTCACCCGATGCCGCAATTGTACCTGTATGGGAAGAATATCTTGATGGTATTCGTAAATCCGGCACATCAATTGGTGCAATAATCGAAGTTGTAGCAAGCGGTGTTCCCGTGGGGCTTGGTGCGCCGGTATATGGAAAACTTGAATCCGAACTTGCCAGCGCAATGATGAGCATTAATGCGGTCAAAGGCGTTGAAATTGGCGCAGGGTTTGAAGCCGCAAAACTTATGGGCCATGAAAATGCCGATGAAATGTTTATGCAAAACGATAAAGTTGCCTTTAAATCAAATAATAATGGCGGCGTTTTGGCGGGGCTATCGACCGGTCAAGATATAGTTGTAAGGTTTGCAATCAAGCCAACTTCTTCCCTACTTACGCCTGTAAAATCGCTTAATCGTAAATTTGAAGAGATTGATATTGTCACCAAAGGCCGCCATGACCCATGCGTGGGTATTCGTGCGGTACCAGTGGGCGAAGCCATGATGGCATGTGTGCTTGCCGACATGACCCTTAGACATAGAGGGCAATGCGGGTAGAATTAAACTTAGAGCAATCTAGCCTTTTATAGAAGCGCTTGAATGAAACTTAAAAAGCACCCATTATCACCATGGCTATTGCCATTGCGTTCAGCAATTCATAATAGTGTAAATAAATTACCTCTGCCTTTGGCTGAGTTCTTATTATTTGGCCTCAAAATGGCTTGGTCTTGTCTTTTTGCGGCAATATTTTTAAGCCTATTGATATTAACTCACATCTTTTGGCCTGAAAATTCAAATATCTATCGTTATGATTTTCTTTTAATATCAGCAATTTTTATACAAATTATTATGCTTTGGACTAAGCTTGAAAGCATAGAAGAATTAAAGACTATAATTGTATATCATATTATTGGTACAATTATGGAAATTTTTAAAACTAATATTGGCTCATGGGAATATCCTGAGCTTTCATTATTTAATATTGCTGGAGTTCCTCTTTTTACTGGGTTTATGTATGGAACAGTAGGTTCATTTATGGCCAGAGCAATAAGAATTTTTGAAATGAAGTTTGAAAACTATCCCAAAGAAATTTGGACAATATTAATATCAATATCGATTTATATTAATTTTTTTAGTCATCATTATATATGGGATTGTCGTTATATTATTTTGGCAATTATATTTTTTATTTATTTTAGAACAAATATTCAATTTCGACCAATGAATAGAGTTTATAAAATGCCCTTATTAATTGCGGCAACACTCGCTGCATTTTTCATGTGGCTTGCAGAAAACATTGGTACTTTCACAAAGACTTGGGTTTACCCTAATATGAAAGAAAACTGGCATTTAGTTGGTTTTGGAAAAATGGGGGCTTGGTTTTTATTATTATTTATTTCATTCACAATAGTAATGAATATTCTTAGACCGAACCGAGTTAATCCTTTAAACAATAGCTAGATTTTGAATGAAAATCATAGCCCCAAGTTCTTCTTCCAATTGTATCTATATGGAATCTTTCATTAGAATTGCTATTTTTATTTTCATTATAATAGACACCTAAACCAAACTTATAAGTAGCAGGTGTTCTCTTCCATATTCTACACAATACTTCAAAATCTTCTTCAATAGTTTTAGGGTTTAACGGTACAAAATCAAAGGCAGAGAAACTTAAATGTGCACTTTTTGAAGCTCCACCTATGCAGTTATTAAACGCCGTGGGGCGGTATCCTGATATAATTTTTAATTTACCAAATTCAGGAATTATTCTTTGATTTACAAACTTTATAGTTTCAACCGAATTTTTCCACTTTTCTTTTGGTGGAATATTATATTTTTCAATTGGGCATTTATCACTTCTGTATTGTGTATCAGATTGCAATATATCGCGAGTAGGAAATATCCCATAAACATTATTTGATTTCAAAAAATCTTCAAATTCATTGAAATTATTTTTATTATCTGATTTAGACAACCAAATATAAAATTCATCAGATTTTGGTTTATCCTGGTACGCCTTATTTGTATAATAACCAATAGGCAAAGTTAATATTATAAGTAAAATTACCCATAAATATTTCCTCATCCCACAAATTTTTCTTTCATGGTCACTAATTCTTCGGCGGCGGTTGGATGAACCGCGCAAGTTTCATCAAATTGTGCCTTTGTAAGGCCGTGTTTAACCGCAATACCAACCATTTGAATCATTTCGGGTGCATCAGGACCAACAATATGCGCGCCCACCACAACGTCATCTTTTGCACGCACAACAAGTTTCATCATGGTTCTTGTCTGCACTTGAGAAAATTGAAAGCGCATTGAACGGAAACGCGTTCTATAAATATCTATGTCACCGAATAATTCGCGCGCTGCAGTTTCGGTAAGACCAACGCTGCCAACTGGTGGGTCTGTGAATACCGCGCTGGCTATATTTGTATGATTCATTTTCATTGGGCGATTATTGAATATAGTGCTTGCGAATGCCGCGCCTTCCCTAATTGCCACTGGCGTAAGGTTTACGCGATTAGTTACATCACCCACCGCATAAATATTATCGAAATTGGTTTTTGAATATTCATCAACTTTAATCGCGCCATTTTCGGTTTCAATACCAATACTCTCAAGGCCAAGCCCAATAATATGTGGAACGCGACCGAGCGCAAGCATTACCTCACTTGCTTTGATTATTTCGCCATTATCAAGGCTTATACCATAAGTTTCATCGGTTTTTTCAATTGAAGTTATATTTGTATTTTTAAAGGTTTTAATGCCTTTCTGCTCAAGGGCGATTTCAATTTCTTCCCTTATCGCTTCATCAAAGCCGCGAAGAACTTTATCCGCGCGATAAACAAGATTAACATCAACACCTAAGCCTTTCAAAAGAAAGGCAAATTCCACCGCAATAAAGCCGCCGCCATTGATAACAATAGCATCTGGCAATTTTTCAAGATTGAATATTTCATTAGAAGTTATCGCGTATTCCGCACCTTTTATGTTTGGAATAAATGGCGTGCCGCCCGTGGCAATAAGAATATATTTCGCGCTTATTTCTTTACCTGAAGAAAGGCGAACTTTGTTTTTATCAATAATAACCGCTTTTTCATTTATAACTTCGACGCCTGAATTACCAAGATTACGATTATAAATCCCTGAGAGTCTTGTTACTTCATTGGCGATATTATCGCGAAGTTTTGGCCAGTTAAAACCTTTGACTTCTAGGTCCCAACCATAAGAAGGCGCGATTTGCGTAAGTTCTTCAAAAAATTGCCCTGCATAGACCATGAATTTTTTAGGGACACAGCCGCGTATAACGCAAGTGCCACCTACCCTAAACTCTTCGGCAATCGCCACTTTCGCGCCATAGCTTGCAGACATACGCGCGGCGCGCACACCGCCAGAGCCTGCGCCAATTACAAATAAATCATAGTCAAACATATATCGTCCTAACAGAACTATACTTCAATAATTTTTGGGCCTTGTTCAGATCCCAAAATAGCAATTCGCTTTGTGCCTTTAAATATGGGGAATAATCCGTTTTCTACAACCCCAGGGATAAGGTTTAATTCATTAAGAAGCGCAAGCGGTTTATTAATCGCGGACGCTTTGCAATCAATAAGATAATTACCATTATCGGTGATTACCTTAGTATCAGAATTTGCAAGCATTCTTATATAAGTTTCGGAATTATCACAATATTTTGCAATTACTTCTTCAATTTTACCTTTGGTTACCATATGACCAAAAGGCACAACTTCTATAGGTAGCGGGAATTTTCCAAGCGTGAAAACATATTTGCTTTCATCGGCAATAACCACCATTTGCTTTGAATTATGGGCTATGATTTTCTCACGCAAAAGTGCCGCACCGCCACCTTTAATAAGGTTTAAATCAGGGTCAATTTCATCCGCGCCATCAATTGTAAGATCGATTACACCGGCTTCATTAACATCAAGAAGTGGCACACCAAGTTCGATGGCAAGGCTTTCGGTGGCTTTTGAGGTTGGAACGCCCCACACACTTAAGCCATCTTTAATCGCTTCGGCAAGCGCTTTAACAAAATAAGCGGCAGTAGAGCCAGTCCCAAGCCCAATAACCATTCCATCTTTAACATAGGCCATAGCGGCTTCGGCAGATTGTTTCTTTTGTAATTCAGCTTGGTTCATTTTAAATCCTATTTTGAATTCTTTTTGGCAATGCTATTGGCATGGAACTTAGTTGCCCAGCCTTCTAAAGTTTTTTGGGCATTTCTTTCCAAAGATAAAGCGCCTTCGGGCACATCTTTGGTAATGGTAGATCCAGATCCAGTCATTGCATTATCGCCAATTTTCACAGGCGCAACAATCATAGTATCAGATCCTATAAGAACCCCTGCGCCAATTTCAGTTTTATATTTAAAATAACCATCATAATTACAAGTAATTGTTCCCGCGCCAATATTGGTTTTTTCACCAATAGTCACATCGCCAAGATAGGTTAAATGATTGGCTTTCACACCCTTTGAAAGCACGGCATTTTTGGTTTCAACAAAGTTTCCAATATGGCAATCTTCACCAATTTTAGAGCCTGGGCGTAATCTTGAATATGGGCCAATGATTGCACCTTTTTCAATTTGTGCGCCTTCAATATGGGTAAAGGCTTTGATATGAGCTCCCGTTTTAATGCTTACGCCAAGACCAAAAACAACATTTGGTTCAATAATAACATCATTTTCAATTTGCGTATCATGACTAAAGAATACGGTTTCAGGGGCGATAAGTGTCACACCCTTAATCATCATTTCTTTACGGGTTTTGCTTTGGAATGCCGCTTCGGCCTCTGCAAGTTCAAGGCGTGAATTTACGCCCATAACTTCAGATTCTGTTCCTCTTACAGCGACACATTTCTTACCCGCTTTAACCGCAAGGCCAACAACGTCTGTAAGATAATACTCGCCCTTGGCATTCTCATTAGTTACATTATCAAGATAGCCAAATAATTCTTGAGCATTCCCTGCCATAACGCCCGAATTACAAAGATTAATTGCTAACTCTTCGGCGCTTGCTTCTTTTGCTTCAACGATTGCAAGTAAATCACCATCAGGGTTTTCAATTAAACGCCCGTATGCACCGGCATCAATGGCTTCAAATCCTAAAACAGAAATAGACGCGCCCTTTTCAACTGCTTCAAAAGTTTTGGCGGCGGTTTCCATACTTATAAGCGGCGTGTCGGCATAAAGAATAATAGCATTGCCATCAAAATCACCAAGAGCAGTTTTTGCGCATTTAACCGCGTGCCCTGTTCCCATTGGTGGATCTTGAAGCGCGCTACAGCCATCACCTAATTGGCTAATAGCTGCGGATTTTGCGTCAATATTATGTGCGCCTGTGACTACAATAATTGGATCACACTTAAGCCCTTTGGCCAAGGCGATTACCCAATCAAGCATTGAACGCCCTGCAACCTTATGAAGTACTTTTGAAAGGCTAGACTTCATCCTTGTTCCATGTCCAGCGGCAAGAATAATAGCGGCGCGTTTATTCGTCATTTTAATTCCATTTCTTTTATAATTTCAAATAAAGCTTAAAAACGATTCTTGAAATCAATGTTTTCTTATAAATACACAATGAATTGCAATTTATACTATCAGGATTAATAAATCTTGTTAAATAGAGTTAGAATTATATACATACAGTGTTTTTAATCGAGGTATTTATGCTTAAAGGTTATACAGTCGCATTTGACCTTGATGGTACTTTAGTTGATACAGCGCCAGATTTAGTACGTGCAACCAATGAAATTATGGATATTCTGTCGCTTCCCCATGTTTCAGAAGCACAAATGCGTAGAATTGTAGGCCGTGGTGCAAAAATCTCTATTGAGAGAGCGGCGGCACTAAATAATTACATTATTGCCGATGAATTAATGCCCGAGCTTTTGAAAATATTTCTCGAAAGCTATAAAAATGGGATAACAATCCGCTCAGAAGTATATGATGGCGCCAAAGAAACCCTAGAAATAATTCAAAGCATGGGTGCAAATCTTGTGGTTTGCACCAATAAGCCAACGCATTTATCGCAATTAGTTCTTGAAAAGCTTGAACTAATTCATTTTTTCGAAGCTATTTACGGACCTGAAACTACGCCTAAAACTAAGCCAGATCCAATACACCTAATAACAGCAATACAAGGGTGTGGCGGCGTTATCGAAAAGTCAATTTTAATTGGTGATAGCGAAAATGATGTTTTGGCCGCACAAGCCGCAAATGTTCCAGTGATTGTAACAAGCTTTGGCTATACAAGTAAAAAAGCGCCAGACCTTGGGGCTGACGCTTTTTTTGATCACTATGAAGAACTTCCAGAGTTAATTCTAAAAATTCTCAAACTTGCTTAAGCTTCTGCAGGAAGTCTTCTGCGAGGTAAACCATTTACCATATCAGAACGAATGTCTGTACGGCCTGAACGCATAGCAGGAACGAAACCTTCGTCAACTAAGTCTACGCTTACATCATATCCGCGGTCGCGCCAATATTCTTGAATTTTAGTTTTAATACGACGAGCTCCATCGCTGGTGCAAAAATCACCTTCCATAATTGCCTCTTTCAATAATCTATTAAATTAAAAATTTACAATTGGTTTCTTATCAGTAACCAGTTAAACTTATGAAAAGTGCTTTACTGAAAACAAAATCAAAAAACAATACATAAAATAAAAATTAAAAATTTTATCTGATGTTTTAAAAAAAATTTTAAAAAGGGCTTGCAAAAATAAAATTCTACCAAACCTGCTAGTACGCAATTATTTTTCTTATAATTCGCCATTTTAAGCATATTTAAAGAAGAATATTTCATATTTTTCACGCAAACGATTTACAAAACATAAAATGCCTCCAATTTCATGCTAACGTATAGCCTCTATGCATTTTTGCATAACAAGATGATTGTTGCATTAAATGCTTTATTTACTGAATTATGCAACTTTTTGTAATTATTAGATTATTCTATACTTTCCTAAATTAAAGAAGCTCTAGAATACATTACTAGCTTCATCTTAATGACATTATTACAAACAAATGACATATTAAATATTTCAATTATAATTAATATCAAACTTTAGTTCACTTTGCCGCATTGACAAATTTAGTTATGCGAACTAACGCAAATTTATGAAACTTGCGAAAACTTCTTTAAATAGTTTTAAACTTGCGAATTTATTGTTCGCAATCGCAATATTTATTCGTGTAATTATCCCTCAAGGCTATATGGCAAATAATAGCAATACTGATGGATTATTTCCCATTATACTTTGTACTGCTCAAGGCAATGTCGAAGCTTTTATAGATAATACTGGGCAAATTACAGAAAAATCAGATGCCCATAGCAATGAAAACCATAAAGATAAAAATCATTGTTCATTCGCTGGATCTTTAAATAGCTTTTCTTACACTCCAAATTTCAATTTAAGCATAAATGAAGGCTTAGATTTCGCTTATATTATAAAGCCAAAATTTGAAATTGGCATTGGCTATGGGCTTGCCGCCCCGCCCCCACCCTCAACGGGACCACCTTTAAACGCATAATAAAAACTAAGCCGCCATTTATGGCATATGCGCATTTGCGCGTTTAATTATGTGAATTTAAAATGAGAAAATTATTATTATCAAGTATCGCTTTAAGCGTATTATTACCAAACTTTGTTTTTGCTGAAGACGCAACAGCTGAAAAAATAGACAATTCCTCTGAAACCGTTATTGTTATCGGTCAAAGAGAAACACCAATTACGGTCAAACCGCGAGGTCTTGCGGTTTCACTAAATAAAGAAGACTTTGAAGCAATTAATGCTATTAATGTCGAAGATTTAATGAAATATGCACCAAACTTTTATGTTCGTAAGCGCTTTGCCGGCGATGATAATGCGGTTGTAGCCCTTAGAGGTGCAAACACAACCCAATCGGCACGCGTTATAGTAATGGTAGATGGATTTTTAGTTTCTAACTTCTTAGGAAACACATTTTCAACTCCGCCAAAATGGAATGTTGTAGGACCAAGTGAAGTTAGACAATTTGATATTGTTTATGGACCATATTCTGCACGATATGGCGGCAATTCTATGGGGGGTATTGTTTCAGTAACCACCCAAGAACCAAAGAAAAATTCTGGTTATCTTGCCGCCCAATATACAGCACACCCATTCAAGGAATATGGGAATGATGCAACTTATACAGGTTATAATATTGAAGGTGGCGCAAATTGGAAACAAAAAGACGGCCCTTTAAGCGCACGCTTTAGTTTCCGCCATTTCGATAGCGTGGGACAGCCTATGACATATAGTGCTTTATCAAGCACTACAGGCACCGGGACAAGCGTGACAGGTGTATATAATGATCCAAGATTAACTAGCCCGCTTGTATTCGGCTCTGCTTCACCTGGTTATGTAGTACAAGATCAGGTTCGTGGAAGAATTGGCATAGAGCTTGGCGGTGATTGGAAATTTGACTTATTGGCTCTTGGATGGCGTACAGAGCAAAAACAAGAAAAACCAGAATCATTCTTAAGAGATGCTTCAGGAAATATTATTGGCAATGGCAGAGTTGTATATAATGGCAAAACCTATAATGCCAATGGTCTTGTATTTTCAAACTTTAACCGCGATGAATATTTAATCGGTGGTAAATTGCAAGGCACGTTTAAAGGTTGGCAAACCCGCACTAATTTATCGCGCTATATAATTCCGGTTTGGGAATCACGTAGCTCGACTAATTATGCGACGGGTAGTGCAAATGGCGCGGGCACATTAACGCAAACTGATAATCCATCATGGTGGGCATTAGATAATAATTTTGAACAAGTTTTCGGTAAGCACAAAATCGCAATTGGATTTAATACAAACTTATATGAAACTTATCAAAATAATTATTCGGTTGCTAATTGGCGCTCAGAAAATGGTAAAACATTCACTACAGCTTCTGGCGGTAAAACCAATGTTTGGGGTATTTATGCCGAAGATGAAATCAAACTAAATGAAGATACTATACTTACGCTAGGTGCAAGATTTGATGAATGGAATGCCAAAGATGGCGTTTTATCAACAATTGTTAATGGCAATAGAATTGATAGGCATTTCATAGAAAGAAATGAAACTTCTTTTAGTCCAAAAGCTTCAATCCAAGCTTATGTAACTGAAAATTGGCTTGTACAATTATCAGTTGGAAGCGCAGTAAGGTTCCCGACAGTTGGTGAATTATATGGCGCAAAATTTAAAGATAATATTGGAACCATTGATAATGCAAGTTTTGATCCGTTTATAAAACCTGAGAAATCAACCGATATAAGCCTTCTCGCACGCAGTAATTTTGGACCATTCAGAGTAACATCAAGCTTCTTCTTCCAAGACATTAAGGATGCTATCGTAAGCTTTGCGGCGACAACCCCGAATGAAGCAGGCGTCTTAGTTTCAGGTTATCAAAACATTGATTATGTAACACAATATGGCGCAGAAATAATAGCTGACGCAAAAGACTTTATAATTGACGGTCTTGATGTTGATTTTTCGGTCACAAGAATGGAAGCACGAACAATTCGTAATACGGCTAATCCATTAGCGGAAAACGTAATGCTTCCAAGAATCCCTAAATGGCGTGCAAATGGTAATATCAGGTATAAAATATCGCCTAGCTTAAAAGCCAATCTTGGATGGCGCTATGCAGATAGACCAAATTCTGATTTATTTGGCTTAGTGCGTGGTGATGCTTATGGCTATCAAACTGAGTATTTTTATATTGATACCAGAATTACTTGGGATATTAATAAAAACGTTAAGTGGGGCTTTGGTATTGATAATATTAATAATGATCATGGCTATGTTTCGCACCCAATGCCGCGCACAACCTATGTAACCGATATTAAATATACGTGGTAAATATGGAAACTGGAAAACTATATAGACGAATTTGGCGCTGGCATTTTTATGCCGGCCTCATCGTTATACCATTTATTATAATTTTATCGATTACTGGCGCGATTTATTTATTTAAACCACAAATCGAACATAGCATTCAGCAGAGCTTTAAAATCTCTGCTGAGGCAGCCCCAAAATTAGTAAGCCAACAAGTAAATTCGGCATTAAAAGCTGTACCTAAATCAAAGCTAAGAAGCTATCAATTACCTGCGACACAAAACCTTCCCGCTATAGTGAGCTTATTTAAGGATGGCAAAGAAATATTGGTTTATGTAAATCCATATAGCTTAGAAGTTCTAAAAATTGCACCAAAAGAAAATAAACTCAATGAAATAGTAAAAAATATTCATGGTGAATTATTAATGGGTAAAAACGGAAGTTATATTGTTGAAATTGCCGCATCTTGGGCAATTGTAATGATTATAACTGGCCTTTATTTATGGTGGCCACGCAATGCCAAAAATTTGGGCGGTATTTTATATCCTCGCAAAGGAAAATTTGTAAAAGACTTACATGCCGTTACGGGTTTCTGGTTTAGCTTTTTTGCATTATTCTTATTGCTTACTGGGCTACCTTGGACCGAGGTTTGGGGCGATGGATTTAAAGAAGTTCGTAAAATTACCCATACAGAGGCCAAAAGCCCTCAATGGACTATGTCACGACAAGAAGAAAATAAAGAACTTCATGATGAAATGATGCATGATACACCTTATTATCTTGCCAATATTGATGATATTGCAGGCTTTGCATATTCAAAAAACATGGCATATCCAACAATTATTATGCCACCTAATGCGAAATCTAAGAATTGGAAAATTAAATCGGATGCGCAAAATCGTATGCTTCGTGAAGAATTCGAATATGACGCTATGATGGGTAGTGAGCTTAATCACACAAGCTTCAAAGATAGACATATAATTGATAAAACAATCGGTGTTGGCATTTCAATACATGAAGGGCAATTATTTGGTGTATTAAACCAAATACTTGGGCTTTTAACAGCTTTAGGGCTTATTACCTTATCGGTTACATCAATTATTATGTGGCAAAAACGTGCACCTAAAAATGTGCTTGGTGCGCCGCCATTTGTTGAATCTAAATTATCCAAAACTTTAATAGTAATTATTATTGGTATGGGTATGTTTCTACCATTACTTGGGGCAACTATTATATTCATTGCCCTTTTAGACCAATTAATATTCAGAAGCGTAAAACCTATTCGCCAGTATCTTGGCTTAAAACCATAAGAGGTTATTATGAAAAAAATTATTTCATTATTATTATTATCGCCATTCTTTTTAAGTGCTTGCGATGTCCCAAAGAAAACTGAAAGCCCTGTTGCTAATGCAACTAGCGAAGAAATTGCGATAAGTAATGCAAGAATTAGAGTTCCATCAAATGGTATGAACGTAACTGCGGCTTATTTTAATGTTAAAAATAATTCAAATGAAGAATTAGATTTAGTTTCGGCTACATCAAGCTTTTCACCTAAAATTGAACTTCATACTCATAATAAATCAGATGATGGTATGATGGAAATGCGCCAAATTGAACAAGTTACCATTCCAAAAGGGCAAGAAATTATTCTTAATCCAGGCGGACTTCATTTAATGGTATTTGATATAAATAAACCAATTAAAGAAGGCGATATAATTGATTTTGAAGCTGTGTTCAAAAATGGCAAATCAATTAAATTTAATGCAACCGCGGTTTCTAATCCTGCTATGACAATGCCAGAAGATAAAAAATCCAATGGCGCAGGTCATAGTCATTAATTACCAAAATAATTCTTTAAGCCAGCTAGCAGCCTTAAATACAGGGTTTTCTGGCTGGCCTTTAGTTGACATATTTGCATAATCAACTGGCTTTTTAATACCCCAACGCAATAGACCTGCGCATGAAGAGAATGCAGTACCTGAAACGGCATCAGCAAGCCCAGAATATCTTTGCGGCCTTCCAACTCTCACATGGCTTTCAAACACTCTTGCAGCTAGCTCTCTTATGCCATTAAGCTGTGCGCCGCCGCCCGTAATTACAATTCTTCGCCCATAAACCGAATGCTCTATACCATTTGCAATAAGTCTATCACGTAAAAGCTCAAGGGTTTCTTCAACTCTTGGCCTTACAATTCCTGTTAATAAAGAGCGTGATTTTCTTTGATTTATTATCGAACCATCGGAAGCAAAACATGGAACATCTAATAATTGCTCATCATCATTAAGGTTTGCAATTGCGCTTCCGTGAACAATTTTCAAATGCTCAGCAGCTTTAATTGTTGTTTCAAAACAATGCGCAATATCTTGGGTAATATGATCTGATCCAATTGGAACAGCATCAACATGCGCAAGATTTCCATTTTGGAAAAGTGCCGCCGTTGTTGAACGTGCCCCAATTTCAATTAATAAAGCACCATTATCTAATTCATCCTCTGCCAAGGCAGCAAGCGCCGAAGAATAAGGCGCGGCAACCGCACAAGCAATATTACGATTAGTGCGCTCTACACATAATAAAAGATTATTCCAATTAGTAAGTGGAATAGTTACCAAAGTAACCATGACTTCAAGTTTTCTTCCAATCATGCCAATTGGATTGCCAACAACTTGCCCATCTAATTTGAAATATAAAGGTGCATTATGCAATAAATAGCGACCATCATGGCGGGTCTGTGACATTGCATTTGCAACAACTCTACGGCATTCTTTATCGCCAATTGTGCTTACTGGAAAGCTTATTTCACCCTTTACTCTTTCAGTTTTTAAGCCAAAACCAGAAACCGATAAAATAACTTCTGAAACCGCAACATTCGCCATACCCTCTGCATGCTCAATAGCCGCAGAAATAGCCGCCGTAGCCGCTTGCAAATCAACTATAAGTCCATTTTTAACACCACGAGAAGTTTGCGTACCAATACCTGCAACGCGAAGTGGCCCCATTTCTTGAGAGGCTCTAGCAATAAAGCAAGTAGTTTTAGATGCCCCAATATCAAGAGCCGCAATATAAGGCGACAATTGTAATGGTTCACGGTTACTAACTCTTAGGCGTTGTTCCAAAGACGACATTTTCTTCCTTAGCGTTATACGCTTTGTGTATTTGACAAAGCTCGTTCTGCGCTAGGTCTAATTATTATTTGCTCAGGTATTCTTACATCTAAGCGTGCAAATTTTCTGTCTAATATTCTGTATTTAGAGTGTAAATCTTCAATTTTAACTAAAGCATTTTCCACATTATATTCAGGTAGAGCGACAATTGCTCCAGATCTTAGTTTAATATCCCATCTTCTTTGAGAAACATAAACTAAAGCATGAGTTTTACCTGCAATAGTTTGGTGCTTTGACATAATTTCAATCATGCTTGGCGCAGCTTTTGCCGCGTTTTCACCAATCACCAAAGGCAAACCTTTTACTTTTTGCGGGTCAGCAGGTCCAAGACTTTTGCCATTATTATCTATAAATTCAAGATTACCATTTTCTTGCCAAACCGCAGAAGCGGCACGCGGAACAACTATAATCTGCAAACTATTAGGCCAAAGTCTTCTTACAATTACATCTTCAACCCAATTAAGAACCATTATGCGGTCCCTAATTTCTTGCGGATCAACATTAAATAAAACTTCGGTGATAGGAATTCCCGCAATTGCTTCAACTTCTGCTTTTTGCGCATTTGAGATAGGACGAGATTCCGCACTAATAATTTCAAGGTCTTTAATTGTAAAACCTGCAAATCTAGCAGTTTTTACACTAGCGGAATTAATGCCATTTTTAACATCTTCAACAATTCCAAACGCGCTTGCAATTATTAAGAAAATTCCAGCCAATATTGAGATTGATGCGACCTGCAACACTTTCCTTGAAACACTATCATATTGCGCTTCACGAAGTCTTGCATGCGCCCAAGCGCCAAGCTTCATTGACCAACCTGGATTTGCTTTTCTTCTAGTTGCCGGGGCACGTCTTTGTGTCCTCCTTGGTTGAGCTTGCTTATAGTTATTTCTTCCGCTTTTTCTTACTGTGGACATAATGCATCCTCCAGCATCCATTTAACGAATTCTTTAAAACTTATTCCATTTGCAGCCGCTTGCTCTGGAGCAAGTGAAGTTGGCGTCATTCCTGGCTGATTATTAAGCTCTAGAGCGACAACACGACCGGTTTCAGGATCATATCTAAAATCAGTTCTTGTAACGCCTTTGCAACCAAGCGCATTATGCGCAGTTACAGCGTCTTTCATCATTCTTTCGCGAACCTCAGAAGGTAAATCAGATGGATTAATCACATGGCGCGATCCACCTTTGCCATATTTGGCTTCGAAATCATAAAACTCATGGTCGGTAATAATTTCCGTAACCGCCAAAGCTTTACCGCCCATAACAGCGCATGAAAATTCACGGCCTTTAATAAACTCTTCAACAAGAATATCATCACCGCATTTCCAATCGTCATCAAGCAATGCTTCAGGCGGGCGATTTTCACCATTGCGAACAATGAAGACGCCAAAACTTGAACCATCGGCATTAGGCTTAACCACATAAGGGGTTGGCATAGGATGCGCTTTTGCAGCTTCAAACCTATTCATAATTTTGCCATTTGGAACATCAATTCCATTTGCTGCTAAAATTACTTTAGTTTTATCCTTATCCATTGCCAGTGCAGACGATAAAACATTTGAATGAGTATAAGGAATTTCTAAAATCTCTAAGACGGATTGAATTCTTCCGTCCTCACCCCAAGTTCCATGCAAGGCATTAAAGGCAATATCAGGTTTAACAGCTTTTAATTGATTAAAAATATCGCGACTCACGTCAATTTCAATTGTTTCTAAACCAAGCTCACGACAAGCATCGGCAACGGCCTTACCTGAAACCAGTGAAACTGGCCTTTCTGAAGACCAACCACCCATTAATACCGCTATTTTTTTGCCGTCCACCAGATTACCCTTTTAAATCATTTAAAGTGTATAAAATTTTATTATTTACAGACACTAAATAATTAAGGTGAATGTCTGGTTAAAATTTTGAAAAAATATTCACTTTTTTTCATTTTTATTGATTTGTACGGTGTTTTTTACGAATTATATGCAGTGCAATATTATTTCAAAAATATACCAAACTTAGCATGTGCAAATTTGTCATAACAAAGTAATATTTTGTAGTATATTTTCAAAAGACTTTATTTCAAAACTAGCTATAAGTTTCCAAAAAGAGTTAGAATGATAAATTTAGAACAACATTACCCAAGCCTTTGGGCAAGAAGAGCTGATTTAATTGTCCATATTATTGGGCTTGCGCTTGCATTATTTGGCGGCGGGCTTGCACTTGGCATTTCAGTTACTAATGGTCTTATTGGAAAAGCAACCGCAATTTCAATTTATGCGCTTGGTATGGTTGCCATGCTAAGCTTTTCAATGGCTTATAATTTTGCAAGCCCAAAATTTCAGCCCTTCCTTAGAAGATTAGATCACGCAGGCATTTTTATAATGATTGCCGCATCTTATACCCCACTTACCACCCAAGCTTTAAATGGCAATTTGGCAATTATAATGACAAGCCTTGTTTGGATTTTAGCGGGTTTTGGCGTGTTTGGTAAAATCTTAATGCCCAATATAGGCAAATTTATTTGGGTTATTCTATATCTTGGTCTTGGCTGGATGGCCATTTTCCTAATTAAACCACTTTCTAATGAGCTTAGTACCGCGCCATTGATTTTATTGGGCTTAGGCGGTTTAGTTTATTCAATAGGCGTAATATTCTACACCAAGAAGAAACTAAAGTTCCGCCGCGCAATATGGCATGGTCATGTAATTGCCGCCGCAAGCCTGCATTATATGGCAATATTCCTAGGCGTTGTTCTTGCGGCTAAATAATTACTCAAGTGGTTTAAGTAATTTATCAACATAACCTTCCGCAGTGCCGCTCTTTTCAAAATGTGGATATTTTAAACCATCATAATATTCAAAATTAATGGTTTTGTATTTTTTACCTCTTTGAACCAGCATTTCAATTGGCTTTTTAGTTTGTTTAGCATCTTTAATAGCTTGTAAAATACCATCTTTTGAGAAGGCCTTGCCATTAACCGCAACTATCTTATCATTTACTGTAAGCGCCTTATTAAATGCCAAACTATCCCAAATTACTTGCGAAACTGCGCCTTCATTATTTAAGCCAAGCCCAAGCGTGTAAATCAGATTAATTGATTTTGTGCTTCCTTCAACATTTTTGATAAATGCATTCGGCTTATCATTATAAACAAGCTTATAGCCACTATTTATAAAGCCATTAAGCGGTGCGCCATCGGCTTTCTCATCAAGCCTTTCATTAAGAAGCTTGGCCCAATCATATTTAACAACGCCATTAAGAACTTTTACAATCTCGTCAAAATTATAAGTTAATTGCCCATAATCGCCATCATTCATACCGTAAAAAGCTTTTGCAAAATCATCAATTGACTTTTTTCCACCCGTCAATTCTCTTATTTTGGCATCGACTTCAATCCAAATAAGCATGCCTTCATTATAATAATCTTCAGATCTTTGATAAGAAGTCCAAGCTTTTGGGGCACGTGCCGAAATAATTGGGTCATTAGTTGTATCAAGAAGAGCGCGCCATTCCCTTCCCTTACGAATATCAAGATCTGAAGCAATTGCCGCATAAGCCGCCATTGTTTCTTCTTTGCTATACATTCCTGAACGCGCACCAAGCACATATCCCCAAAACTGAGTTTGTCCTTCATAAACCCAAAGCAAAGAATTCTGCATTGGGGTTTTATAATCAGGCGTCCAAGCATCTTCACCGCGACGATATTTTCCGTCCCATGAATGGCTTAATTCATGCGGAAGCAAATTACGTGAACGAAGATTATTATTCCAATCGGTGAAATACCCAGTTGGCACACCATTTTCAGATGAACGATGATGTTCAAGCCCTATACTTCCCAGCTCATCGGAAAGACTAAGAAGGAAATTATATCTATCATAATGTTCTGATTTAAAGGTTTTTACGGCTTGCTCAACAAGCTTTCTGTGTGCTTCGATATGCTCTGGCTTTGCTTCTAAGAATTTTGGATCATCCGCAAAAACATCAAGCATTACTTTATCCGTAAGCTTAAACGCCTTATAATATTTACCCGCAAGAATTGGGCTATCGACAAAAACCTCATAATTTTCGGTTTTATAATTAATCGTATCACCTTCAATTGATGTTGGCCTTAAAGCGGTTGCCGCTTTCCAACCTTTTGGCAAAGTAACCGAAAACTCTATCGGAATATTTCTTACATAATAACCAGCAGGGTATAAAGAAACGCTATTGGTTTGCAGGCTCATTAATTCATCAGTGACTTCAATACGACCTTGATTTGGCGCAGTTGGCGATAAATATTGGAAATTAGCCTTTATTTCTTTTGCGCCACTCGGCACATTAATATGAAATGCAAATACATCTATTTTATCGCGCTTCCATTCAATTAATTTGCCATCGGCATAAATTTTAAGCCCTGCTAATTTATCAATTTTTCCGCGCGGTGCATGCGCACCAGGAAGCCATTGTGGAAATAATAAAACCATCGGTCCCGCTTTTTGCACCGGGATTGTTTGTGTAATATTAAAAATCGCTTGATCTATATTTGTTGCATCGACCTTAAGTGTCATCACCCCTTTAAAAGGAATATCTTGCGCTTTTGGTATTGTTTCAACAATTGGGATAGCTTTTGGTTTTGAATTTTCGGCAATCGCCGCAAATGGTAAAAGCGTTAAAATAGAAACAGAAACTAAAAGCTTTTTCATAAATAATCCTTTTTGTAATAACAAAATAGGATAAATATAATTTATAATATGTCTATATATAAAGGTGTAAGAATTTTGTAATTTTAGTGAAATAATTACACGATAAATAAATAACTAAAATTTACATAAATCCTATGAATTTTCAAAGCATTAACCCCCTCCAAAAATCTCCGCCCATTCCGCAACTTGCGCGTCTTCGATTTTTTGGAATAATAAATCGGGGGCTTTTACTTCTAGGCCATGCGGCAGGGCATCAAATACTTTGTCCCCTGCGCCATGCCACCAATTGCGATGCTCAAGTGGTATGCCAAAAGCGTCCAAAACTTTATTTCCTGTAACAGGGATAAATGGTAATGAGGCAATCGCAAATAAAGTTACCAAATTAAGGCCAACACGCACACCCAGTGCCGATTGCTCCATATCGGTTTTAAATAAAGACCAAGGCGCTTTGGTTTGCAAATATTCATTACCAATTGCCCATAAAGCACGGGTTTCGGCGGCGGCTTTGCGGAATTCCATTTCTTCATGAAGCTTGGTTATTTCCGCAATTTTCTCATGAACATTTTTAAATAATTCGGTTTCAAGCGCGGTTATTTCACCGCCACTTGGCACTTTGCCTTCAAATTTAGAAACCGCAAATTTTGTGATACGATTAATAAGATTGCCAAAAACATTTGCCAAATCAGAGTTTACCGCCGCTTGGAAGCCTTCCAAAGTAAATGCAGCGTCCGAGCTTTCGGGCGCATTCGCCATTAAATACCAACGCCAATAATCCCCAGGGAGGATTTCAAGCGCCTTATCCATGAATATTCCGCGCTTTGAAGATGTTGAGAATTTACCGCCATACCAAGTGACCCAGTTAAACGCCTTTAACCTATCAACAAGCTTCCAAGGCTGTTTTGAACCCAAAATAGTCGCAGGGAAAGAAACCGTGTGGAAAGCCACATTATCCTTACCCATAAATTCAATATAGGTTACATCATCCGCGCCCTTATCGGTACGCCACCATCTTTGCCAATCATTGCCAGTTTTTTCCGCCCATTCTTCGGCGGCGGCTATATATTCAATTGGGGCATCAAACCAAACATAGAATACTTTATTTTCAAAGCCTTCGCGGATTTTGCCATTTTTCATAACTGGCACGCCCCATTTAAGGTCGCGCGTTATTGCCCTATCTTGAAGGCCCTCATCAAGCCATTTATAGGCAATTGATTTGGCAAGATGCGGCCAGTCTTTTGAAGCATCGACCCAAGCCCTTATTTCTTTTTCCATTAAAGGCTGTTTTAAAAATAAATGGGCGGTATCGCGCACTTCAAGATTAGTTGAGCCAGAAACTTTTGAACGCGGATTTTTCAAATCCATAGGATCAAGCAAAGTGCCGCAATTATCGCATTGGTCCCCACGCGCGTCTTCAAAACCGCATTTTGGACAAGTGCCCTCTACATATCTATCAGGTAAAAAGCGATTATCATCAATTGAGAAAATCTGCTTTGAAACTCTCTCTTCAATAAGGCCATTAGCCTCAAGAATTTCCGCAAATTCTTGCGTTAGCTTATGATTATAATGCGAAGATGAACGGCCAAAATGATCAAATGAAAGGCTAAAGCCCTCACCTGCGGCTTTTTGGATTTCATGTTGCTCTAGGCAATATTCTTCAACGGTTTTACCGGCATCGGCGGCGGCAAGCTCGGCCGGTGTGCCATGCTCATCGGTGGCGCAAAGAAACAAAACCTCATGCCCTTGCAGACGTCTAAACCTTGCGTGTACATCCGCAGGAAGCATAGAGCCAGCAAGATTCCCTAAATGCTTAATACCATTAATATAAGGAAGTGCCGAGGTTATTAAAAAGCGTGCCATTTTTTTCTTTCCGTTTTGTGCCAAGAAAAGCAATTTACATTTTTTATCAAGACTTCTTAACAATAAAGCTGAATTTTTTACTGAATTTATAGTAAAAATCTCATGATTTTTCAGTTTTTCTGTAATTGCGGCTTGCAAAGATTTTTAAACACCTTATTTGAACGCTCAATGTGTGCCGACTTAGCTCAGCAGGTAGAGCGCCCGATTTGTAATCGGATGGTCACGGGTTCGATTCCTGTAGTCGGCACCATTT
>CAYUCW010000038.1:0-5688 GCA_964443435.1 uncultured Caulobacteraceae bacterium
TTTGATTCGGCCTTTACCCATTTATCCAATGCAAATGCATTATTCGCAATAAAGCATAGACAAAATAAAACGCCAATTATAAGTTTTCTCAATTTCCACCCTTAAGTTTTATTGAGAGCTTATAATAGTTTAAAGCTTTTGCAAGTTTAATCTATGGTTTTATTGTTTTAAAACCTGAATTTATCCATGCCATTATACCGCCCTCAAGATTGGCGATGTTTTCTAGACCTGCGGCCCTAGATTTTTGCGCCGCTTGCATGCTTCTTACGCCACCTTGGCATTGTAAAACATTAAGCTTTTCAGTGTCTAGTTTTGAAGTGTCAAAAACCGATAATGGATTATTCACCGCCCCTTCGATTGCGCCATTTGCAAATTCATGGGTTTCGCGCACATCAATTAAATTTACTTCACCCGCTTCAAGCAGGTCTTTTAATTCTGATACGTTTATATTTTTAATAGGGTTTATAGATGACATTTGATTTCCTCATATTAGCAAGTTATAATATACACAATGTCAAACCTATTGCAATGCTTCAAAAGCTTCCTTTTTTATCGCATAGGCCCAATTTTTTGTGGAATTATTAAATGCTTCTGTCTCTGGCGAATTGCCCTTGGCACTAAACACAAGCCAATATTTGCCAAGATTTTTATATGCTTTTATTTCAAGGCTGTCTGTATTGGGAAATACATAGGTTTTATTAAAAATTATTGGCGCTTTTGTAATTGGCGCAACATCTATAAATTCAAAATCAGGAAGCCCAATAAAGGTTTTTGGGAATATATCAAACAAAAGCCAATCAGTCTTATTTATAATTGAATCAAGCTTACCACTGGCGGAATTGATTTGCGCATCACCAAGTTTTCGCACATAAACTACATCGCCCACTACGCCAATATGACGCCCAATTATTAATTGATCCCCAATATCGAAAAATTCAAGAATGCTGCCTTCGCCAAATTCTTTTGGCTCTCCCACTTTATAGCTATCAAAAAGTGCGGGGTCATTGGCTTCTATGCGCTCAAATCTAAGCGCTTTTATTTGTTTAAAGAATTCGTCAATCTTGGAATTTGAAACAATATAGCCATGCTTATCTGGCATATTCCAACCATTTTGGGTTCGCACAATTATAAATGCGCCATCAGGTGTAGTTATTCTTATTTTATGAACATCGGCATAGCCCAATTGAAAAGAAGAAAATATTGGCGGCGCTACAAAATTTTGACCGCTTTTTTCGTTTGGATTAAGCGAATTAAATGAAAACATAGCAATAGAAGCACATAATAATAATATGCCGGTAATGATTTTTATGATTCTAGTATTCATTTAATTTATTCATTTGCCCCAAATTTATATATTCTTATTAATACGCCTATGAGCCAATAATAATATTAAAAAGGGTAATGCCAAGCCCCAAACATAGCCCCATAATTTAATATGCCCTATTTTATTTTCCGCGATTGAAGCAATTTCAAGCAAGGCCGCGCGCTTATTAAGGATTTCGGATCTTATTTTTTTTGAATTTTCGGCATTGGCATTAATTAGTTCGGCCTCAAGATTTTTAATATCTTCGGTTAAAATTCCTTGATTGGCCAAAAGTTCAGAATTTTCAGAAGCATTCACTTCATCCATATAATAAAAATTATTTGATTCGATTTTTATATCGCGAAGCTCCGCATAATTTGTTTTTCCCAATAATGCTTCAAATTCATTCATGAATAAATCGGCATTTTTTGCGCCAATAATATTATTCACAATATAAAAATCATCATAAAGGAAATCTGTATCGGCAAATACACTTGTGTTTTTATCAATACGCGCCGCGATTATATGCTTTATGTTTTCAAACTCCCCTTCGGCCATGACTTCTTGGGGGCTTGGTTCTTTGGCCGCAAACAAAGCACTTAATTTTTGAGTATTATTTGAAGTTTCGGCGATAATTTTAATATTGGATTTTTTGTCTTGATTAATATCAATCGCGCCAAAATCAATAAAGTTTACACCATTTATATTTGCGAATAATGGCTGTGGTAAATCTATTGCTTTTTCATTATTATTCGCGGCAATGATTATCGCATTATCCTTATCGGCAATAATATCACCCGATACCACAAAGCCAAATTCATTTAAAAGCCCACCAAGATTTGACATATCATAAGGCTTTCCCGTCATAAGCGGCAATGGATCAATTGCAAACATTACCTTACAACCGCTATTTTTATAATTCTTAATAGCCTGTATTTGAGTATTACTAAGCTTATAAGGATTGGCGATTATAAGCCCATCTAAGCCTAAGGGAAGCGATACAAATTCGGGCGGAAGGTTTATAACATCTTGCTGTGCCCTAAGCTCAGAAGCAATATTTGAGTTTTCAAATATATTGGGCAATTCACTTATGATGGCAGTTTTGGGTTTTGGCTTTGATAAAGTATTTATTGCGCGTGTAAGAAAATATTCAAATCTTGGCTCGGTTTGCTCTGATAAATATGGAATATTTGCAATTTTTTCTTTGGATTTAATAATAAGTCCAAAATAAAGATTTTCGCCATTATTATTAAGCGGTATAAGCCCCGAATTAATCGCAATATCTTCAAGGTCTGAAAAAGCTTTAAACGGTTTTTCTTCAATGATAATTTTGCCCTTTGAAAGCGCCTTATATTGATTGAGCTTGGCAATAATTCTTGTCTTTAGTGCATTAAGTTCGGGATTATGAATTAATTCATTCGAATAATAAAGTTCAAGACTTATAGGGGTTTTTATTTCTTCAATTACTGACTTGGTTAAAGGCTTTAAATTGGCATTTTGCCCGAACCCTAAGCTGAGATAAGTATTTGGTATAAAGCTATATAAAACAAAGCAAACCAATATTAAGGCATAAGCATTTTTGCTTTTATAATTTTTATTAATGCGATTTTTAAGAACCAAATAATTTAAAATAAGCGCAAAAAATGCGATAAGTATAAATAGAGCCGCGCCAATATTAATAAGGCCAATATTAAAATTATTAAACTGCGCCAAAAGCGAAAATCTCTCACTTAGGCCATAATTTATTCCATAGCCAAGAAGCAAAAGCCCAATATTAATCAAAAGCGCAAATAAATAGGCGATTGTTTGTTTATCGCTTAGGGATGAAGTAAAAAATATAATTCCTAAAAATGCTGCGCCAAGTAAAAAGCTTGCCAATAAGCTTAAGATTATTTGCCCAAGATCAATAGGTCCAAGAAACTTCAAATAAATAAGAAATGGCAATATTGCCAAAACCATAAATAATATAATCAAAAGCCCAGAGGTGAATTTTGCGCCAATTATTGCTTTTAAATCAATGGGTAGAATAATAAGATTATCAAAAGTTTTGGTTTTAAATTCTTCCGACCATACCCGCATAAAGGCCGCAGGTATAAAAAACGCCATTATCCATGGATAAAAACTAAAAACTACGGAAATATCGGCTTTGCCAATTTTAAAAATCTGCCCAATTTCAATAATAAGCAAAATATTTAATAGTAAAGCACCAAAAATAAAAAAATAAGCAATTGGGCTTTTAAAATAAGATTTTAATTCACGATTAAATATTGCGGTATTAAATATTGCATTTTTAAATATTTTAGGCATTTAATTTGCTTTCAAAATATTTATTCGCGGTTTTAGCTATATCTCTCTCTATAGTTTTAGATATTTTGCCATTTTCAATAATAATTGCCATATCACAAATTGCTTCGGCTTCATAAGCATTATGCGTTGAAAAAACTATTATCGTTTCGGATTTTATAGATTTTAAGATTTTTTCAAGTTCAAGCTTTTGTTCAGGGTCTAGGCCGTCTGAAGGCTCATCAAGAATAAGTAATTTCGGGCGATGAAGTATTGCGCCCGCAATCCCTACCCTTCTTTGAAATCCCTTAGATAAAGTCGCGATTTTTTGATGAAATACTTTTTGAAGCCCCGTAAGCTCTGCGGCAATTCTAACTTGATTTTCATTAATGCCGCGCGCTTTACAAAGAAAAACTAAATATTCTTTAGGTGTCATTTCTGAATATAATGGCGCGCCTTCGGCAAGATAGCCAATATATTCAAGCGCCTTTAGTCTATTTTTGATTAT
Source organism: uncultured Caulobacteraceae bacterium (assembly GCA_964443435.1). Lineage (GTDB taxonomy): Bacteria > Pseudomonadota > Alphaproteobacteria > Caulobacterales > Aquidulcibacteraceae > Pseudaquidulcibacter. The sequence continues at coordinate 4,095 of CAYUCW010000038.1, forward strand.
ATCATTTTCAAAAATACTTATTTGCCCATTATCGGGGGCATTAATACCAGCAATAAGCTTTAAAAGACTTGTCTTACCTGCGCCATTTTTACCCAAGACCGCAAGGGTTTGCCCGATTTTTACTTCAAGATTTATATTTGAAACTATGGGCGTTTTGCCAATATTAAATTCTAAATCTCTAAGACTTAGCATTAATCCTTCGCCAATCTATGCAAGCCAAGGCGTAAGTTGTTTACGCTTTTCTTGATAGTTTTTAATCGCCGCATTATGTTGCAAACTATCGGCAATATCATCAAGCCCCAATAAAAGCGCGCGCTTTATGCTTGGCTCAATGTTAAAATTATAGGTTTTGCCATCGGGTGAAACCACGCTTTGCGCTTCCAAATCAATGTCAAAAACCGCATTATGACCTGAAGCCGCCGCCATTAATTCTTCTACTTCATCTTCCTGAAGCTTAATTGCCAAAATCCCATTCTTAGAGCAATTATTATAGAAAATATCGGCAAAGCTAGTAGAAATTACGCAAGTAATACCAAAATCAAGCAATGCCCAAGGCGCATGTTCACGCGAAGAACCACAACCAAAATTATCACCTGCAATAAGAAGGTTTGCGCCCTTATATTGCGGCTTATTTAATACAAAATCACTTTTTTCTTTGCCATTCTCATCAAAGCGAAAATCAAAAAATAGGCCATTACCTAAACCCTTACGTTCAATTGTGGTAAGGAATTGTTTTGGTATAATTTGATCCGTGTCAATATTGGCAAGATTTAAGGGCGCACCAATTGTTCTAAGCTTTGTAAAGGCTTGCATAATATTCCTATTTTATTCTTGATTTTGTTAATTTATCATGGGCGATAATTGAAGCGACCAGTTCTTCTAAATCGTCAAAACGAACCATATTCGGGCCATCAGATGGCGCATTATCAGGATCTGGGTGCGCTTCCAAAAAGATTGCCGCAACCCCAACTGCCGCTGCCGCGCGCGCAAGATATGGAACCATAGTTCTATCGCCGCCCGAAGTAATGCCATTGCCCCCTGGCTGCTGCACGCTATGGGTCGCATCAAAAACAACCGGTGCGCCAGTTTGCGCCATAATCGGAAGACTTCTAAAATCTGTGACTAAAGTATTATAGCCAAAACTTGCACCGCGTTCCGTTACTAAAACATTGGGATTACCCGAAGCCACAAGCTTATTGACTACGTTTTTCATATCCCAAGGCGCAAGGAATTGACCTTTTTTAACATTGATCGGCTTATTAGTTTTTGCCGCCGCCACTAATAAATCGGTCTGACGACATAAAAAAGCGGGGATTTGAAGAATATCGGCATGGGGGGCAACAATCGCGCATTGCTCCTCATTATGGATATCGGTTAAAATCGGCAAGCCAAGTTTAGATCTTATTTCGTCAAAAACTTCTAAGGATTTTTCAAGACCAAAGCCGCGCTGTGTAGTAATGCTTGAACGATTTGCCTTATCAAAACTGGTTTTATAAATTAAATTAACGCCAAGTCTTTCAAAAACTTCTTTAAGCCAATGCGCGGTTTCCATCGCATGGTCACGGCTTTCTAATTGGCATGGGCCGCAAATAAA
>CAYUCW010000038.1:5788-9149 GCA_964443435.1 uncultured Caulobacteraceae bacterium
CACTTTACAAACTATGCACAAAAAAATAATGTCGATTTATGAAAAAGCAACGTAAAAAACCTAATAAAGCAAAGCCCATAATTCAGGCTATGGTGAATAAATCTGAAACTATTGAAGTGAAAAATTCAGGTGAATGCCCAATTGATCATAGTGAATATAAGCTTGGTGCCGCAAGTGATAATGATTTTATTTCTTATACTTTAGGCTTTGATCCATCTATTACACGCCCCGCCCCTGCTTTTCGCGAATTTATGGATAATACATCAAATAAATTTGCCTATCGTTGCTTACCTTTAAATATTGCCAATCAATATGGGTGGGAAATTTTATCGCCCTGTACTTTTGATGCGGTTTGGAATGGCGAAGATGGCGTAAATGCAGTTAGCATTGAAATTATTGAAGAGGGCTGGCCACATCCAATAAGTCATTTTGGAAGCGGGACAATTACATTTCATATAAATCAATTATTCCGCACCCCAAAAGGTACGCAATTAATGGTAACTGGGCCAATGAATAGGCCAAAAGATGGGATAAGTGCGCTTTCGGGAATAATTGAAACCGATTGGGCACATTATACTTTTACTATGAATTGGAAAATCACTAGGGCGTTTTGGCCGATTCGCTTTGAAAAAGGCGAGCCGATTGCACATATTATGCCTGTAAATATTGGCGCACTTGAAGCTTTAAATCCAAAATATATTCCTATTGAATCTGAAAAAGATTTACACAATGCTTATTTAAATTTTCAAAACGGACGCAATGAATTTAATGAGGCTTTAGATGACCCTGAATCACAGGCCGCAAAAGAAAAATGGCAAAAAGGCTATTTCAGGGGCTATGCCGGCGATGGCTGCCCTGTAAAAGGATTTGATCACCATACAAAGATTAATGTTAAGCCTTTCCCTGGCACTAAAAAAACCAAATAAGACTTGCGCTTTTTATTAAATAGGATACCCTGATTAAATAAATTTGATTAAATTAATAAGGGTGGAAAATGAAAAAATTATTCAAGTATAATATGCTTTTGGCTGCGCTATTTTGTTTTAATGCTTGCGCCAATAATACAAGTGCAGAAGCGCCAAAACCACACATTAACTCTAATCAAAATAATGTTTTAATCGCAAAAAATATTGTTCAGAAATTTGGAAAACTATCTATTTCTGGTAATCGCATTGTAAACCAAGATGGCAAGCCAGTATCACTTTCGGGCGTAAGCTATTTTTGGTCAACAACTGGCTGGACGCAAGATAGATTTTATAATGAAAACAGTGTTAATTATTTTGTAAGTGATTGGAATGCTTCTTTAGTGAGAGCCGCAATTTCGGCGCAAGGCAAAGGCTCTATTCTAGACGATCCAAGTAATATGAAAAAAGCCGAAGCGATTATTGATGCCGCAATTAAAAATGGCATTTATGTCTTGGTTGATTGGCATAGCCACCACGCCGAAAACAACACAAAAGAAGCAGTTGCTTTTTTTGACGCAATTTCAAAAAAATATGCGGGCGTACCAAATATAATTTATGAAATTTATAATGAGCCTTTAAATAATGTTTCATGGTCAAATGTGGTTAAGCCATATTCACTTGAAGTAATTGCCGCAATTCGCAAAAATGATCCTGATAATTTAATTATAGTCGGCACACCAACTTGGTCGCAAGATGTTGATATTGCCGCGCAAGATCCAATTACAGGATTTAAAAATATTGCTTATACTATGCATTTTTATGCAGGGACTCATAAGGAAGGTTTAAGGACAAAAACCCAAACCGCACTTGATAAGGGACTTGCAATTTTTGTTACCGAATGGGGTACAATTAATGCCAATGGTGATGGCGCGGTCGATTATGCGTCAACCAATACATGGTTTGAATTTATGAATAAACATTGCCTATCTAATGCCAATTGGGCAGTAAGCGATAAAAATGAAACGGCTTCGATTTTTAAATCAGGCACGCCATCAAATGGCCCATATAGTGATAAAGACTTAACCACTTCGGGCGTTTTTGTTAAATCGCTTGTAAAGACCGGCACAAAAATTTGTGAATAATTATGCACGCATTAATTCGGCATAAATTTCTTCGATTGCTTGATTAAGTGTTGCTTTATCTTCACCTTCAGCCATTAAACGCACTAATGGCTCTGTGCCTGAAGTCCTTACTACAAGTCTTGAACCTTTGGCCGCCAAATCTTTTTCGATTTTCGCCACAAAATCAGTATTTTTCGGCAATAATAATGGTGAAGTTCCTGAATAGCGAATATTCTTTTTAACTTGTGCCGATGGCTCAAACCTATTTAAAACTTCGGATGCGGTTCTTCCTGTTGATACCATTGAAGACAAAACAAGTAGTGCGGAAATAAGGCCATCGCCAGTAGTGGCATGATCAAGCGCAATAATATGTCCTGATTGTTCACCGCCAAGATTTGATCCAATTTCGCGCATTTTTTGCACTACTTGTCTATCGCCAACACCAGTTCTTATAAAATCAAGGCCAAGCTTTTTAACATAATTTTCAAGGCCAAGATTTGACATAATGGTTGTAACAACCGCCCCGCCTTTAAGCTTATCGGTTTTAAACATTTCTTTGGTAATCGCGGCAATGATTTGATCCCCATCAATTTCATTACCTTTTTCATCAATAAGTGCGATTCTATCGGCATCGCCATCAAGGGCAATCCCTAAATCAGCGCGTCTTTCTAGAACTGTTGATTTTAAAAGCCCCAGATTAGTAGAGCCGCAACCATCATTAATATTCATACCATTGGGATTAACGCCAATTTCGACAACCTCGGCACCTAATTCATACAAAGCCCATGGCGCAGTTTTATAAGCGGCACCATTTGCGCAATCAACCACAATCCTTAAGCCATCAAGGCGCATGCCTTTATGGAAAGCCCCTTTTGCATATTCAACATAACGGCCGCGCGCATCTTCAAAGCTTTTTACTTGTCCAATTTGCGCCGGCTCTGCGCGTGGGATAGTTTCTTGCTTATCAATTAAAGTTTCAAGATCGGCTTCTTGGGCATCCGAAAGCTTAAAGCCATCAGGGCCAAATAATTTAATACCATTATCAGCATAGCCATTATGTGATGCCGAAATCATAATGCCCAAATCGGCACGTAAAGATCTTGTAAGAATCCCTACAGCAGGGGTGGGAACCGGCCCGATTATCCTTACTTCCATTCCAACCGCGGCAAGACCAGATACAAGTGCAAATTCCACCATATAGCCGGAACGGCGCGTATCTTTGCCAATAATAACCATTTTATTATGGCTTGTTGATTTAAAATAAGTGCCCGCCGCCATGCCAAGATGAAGTGCGGTTTCCGCAGTCATTGGCCATTTATTAGCTTCGCCTCTTAT
>CAYUCW010000038.1:9249-13781 GCA_964443435.1 uncultured Caulobacteraceae bacterium
ACTAAACTAAATTTCTGCGGAGTTTGGCTGCAATAATTGTATTTGCCATAAGACACGCAATTGTCATTGGGCCCACGCCACCAGGTACAGGGGTTATAAAGCCTGCAATTTCTTTGGCACTTTCAAAATCAACATCGCCAACAAGCATAGTTTTTTTATCGGAATTTGGATTAGTATTAGGAACGCGGTTAATGCCAACATCAATAACCACCGCACCCTTTTTTATCCATTCAGATTTAACCATTAAAGGCCTTCCAACTGCGGCAACCAATATATCGGCACTTTTGCATAATTCTTCGATATTCTGAGTTTTAGAATGCGCGATAGTTATTGTGCAATTTTCTTCCAAGAATAAAAGTGCCGCAGGCTTTCCAACCAGTATAGAGCGGCCAATTACTACGACATTTTTACCTGACAGGTTTTCGCCTAAAACCGATTTGGCAAGAATAACGCTTCCAAATGGTGTGCAAGGCCTTAGGCCAATTTTACCAAGCGACAATTTACCCGCGCTTTTTTCAGTCAAACCATCAACATCTTTTAATGGGTCAATTTGTTCAATGACGCTTTCTTGATTAAGGCCTTTTGGCAAAGGTAATTGCACCAAAATACCATCAATATTTTCATCATCAGAAAGGGATTTTACTTTGGCCTCTAATTCAGTTTGTGAAACATTGGCCGGCATAATAAATTCCAAAGAATTAATGCCAATTTCACCGGCGGTTCTTACTTTATTTTTTACATAAACTTGGCTAGCGGGGTCTTCGCCCACCAAAACCACCGCAAGCGTTGGCGTAAAGCCATGCGCCTTTAGGGCTTCTAATTCTTGTTTAGTATTTTGATTAAGTATCGAAGCTTGCGCTTTGCCATCTATAATTTGTGCCGTCATATTTTGCCTAATATAATTTTTTTATCATATCGTCTATAGATGAAAAATTATATTCTACCAACAAAACTTTGTTGCGACTTATTGCACCCGAATGAATTGTTATATTTGATTTTGAAACACCTAATGCTTTGGCAATCATTTTTATAATTGCAAGATTAGCTTTATTATCTTCAGGAATGGCGCGAGTTTTAAGTTTTAAATATTTATTATTATCATCGCGTGTCATATCGCCTTCGATTTTATCAATACTTGAATTAGGTGTCACCCATAGATTTATATAAGCACAATCCTCAAGAAGCTTAATAAAACTATGCTCAAACATTAATTAGAATAAGAAACTAGCTACTAGATTTCTTATAAATTGAAGACCAAGTATAAGGACGATTGGTGATAAATCCATTCCGCCAATTGGTGGTATTATTCTGCGAATTGGCGCAAGCACAGGCGCAGAAATTCTTTCGGTTACATCGACAATTGTGCCTACTATTTTATTTCTGGTATTTACAACGTCAAACATTATAAGCCAGCTTAGGATTGCATTAATAATAATTGTCCAAATAATAATACTTATAACAGCTGAAAAAAGTGCAAATACTGGTCCCGCTAAATTTTCTAACATTTTTACCTCACGCTTTATATAGATAGTGACGTTTAAAAAAAACAAAAGAGTTTATTATAAATATTATCAGTAGAAATAATATAAGTCTGATTTAACAAGATTTAAGCAAAATTTTTATACTATAAATACTATAAATAGCCCTTATTTTACAAGGATTTTTGATAATTTCTGCAAAAAGATTGCGCAAAGCATTATGAATTACATTTTTAGCTATTTATTTTATTGTGCATTGCAATAGGTAGGTTAGAATATATTGCTTGGTATGGGGTGAAAAAATATGAGCCATAAACTATCTGAACGCTTACGCGAATTACACAAGCTTACTATTCAAACGCCGCTTTATAATCCGGTGTTTCAATTGGGCCTTGAGTTATCAAGAGAAATTGAAAGTGGTGACACCAGCCTTAAAGATATTGAAAAATATGTCACTGAGTTTGAGTGCAAAGGACTTATTACACGCGCTAAACGTTTGAATAATTTACTTGCGCCTGTTGGCATTGAAAAAAACCTAAGCTCATTAAAAGATTTAGTTCTTAAAACAGCACATTCGCGTGGCTTTGAAGAATTTTCGGCTTTTTGGTCACGGCCGAAATTACATACTGTATTCACCGCGCATCCTACATTCTTATTAAATAAGGATCAGGCCGATGCCGTAGCCGCCGCCGTAAGCACAAGTGATTTTTCCGATGGTGTGTGCGTAAATACAAGTGCGGACGCCATAACCCTTGATTATGAACATGCCGAAGTTTTAGAAGCACTTAAACGTGGCGGCGACGCCCGCGATACAATTGTCGATACAATTCTTGAAGTTGCCAAAGATTTCTATCCCAAAGATTGGAAAAACCTTCGCCCTATTCCATTCAGGTTTGCAACTTGGGTTGGTTTTGACATGGATGGAAGGACCGATATTGGTTGGTCAACTTCAATAAGCTATCGCCTTGAAGAAAAAGCCAAACGCCTTGAATTATACGCCATAAAAGCAAAAGCGCTTGGTCTTGCTGAAATTGCCGAAAAACTTCAAAAAGGCGCGGATAATTCTTATAAATCGGCGGAAAGCTTTAAAAAGGATTTAACCGATCCTAAAGTTCTTACGCAAACCGCCAATGAATTCACCGCAGCAAATAAAGATAATATTCTTGAATTAAATCCAATTATTGAAGCAATTGAAGCAATTGCCAAAACTAGTGATGATGCCAAAAACCTTATAAGTCTTGCGTCATCAATGCGCGCCGATGGACTTGGAATGGGGCAAATCCATTTCCGCATTAATAGTGCACAGCTTAATAACGCCATAAGAAATCATATTTCCGATGGCACAGAAGAGCTTTCAAACGGCACGACTTTAATGCGTGTGCAAGAATTATTGAAATCTGTAAAACCACTAAGAAGCAATTTTGCCGCGCTTGCCATTGAAAGCACAACTGCGCTTCGTCAATTCTTGGCAATGGCACAAATTCTTAATCACATCGATAAAGAAACCCCAATCAGACTTTTAATCGCTGAGTGTGAGCAACCAACAACCGTTCTTATCGCGCTTTATTTTGCCAAGCTTTTTGGAATTGATGATAGGGTTGATATTTCCCCATTATTTGAAACCGAAACCGCAATGGAGCATGGCGCAAGATTCTTAGATGCGCTTTTGGGCAATCCACAATATCGCAAATACGCTTTGTTCCGTAAACGGATTGCTATTCAAACTGGCTTCTCTGATGCTGGGCGTTTTGTGGGGCAAATCCCTGCGGCACTTGCCATTGAAAGATTACATGGCCGTCTTGCGCGTATAATGGCAAAACATGATTTAACCAATGTTTCGGCGCTTATATTTAATACGCATGGCGAATCTATGGGTCGTGGTGCGCATCCTGTTAATATGCAAGACAGGCTTACATATCCTATGAGTGAATGGGCACGCGAACAATTCAGATCTCGCGGCATTAAAAACGAATTAGAAGTAAGCTTCCAAGGTGGTGACGGCTTCTTATTCTTTAGAACGCCAGAGCTTGCGCTTGCAACACTAACCAGAATTATCGAAACCGAAACCCGCGAAACCGATAAAGCCAATGATCCGTTTTATATTAAAACCGACCGAAGCCTTGATTTTTATCGTGGTATTCGCCGCGTGCAGCGCGATTATTTAAATAATCCTGCTTATGCGCGCGCGGTTACGGCTTTTGGTCTTGGGCTTTTAAAAGATACTGGCTCTAGAAAATCACGTCGCCAATCTGATATTTCGCAAGATAGAGATATGAATTTGCGCCAAATCCGCGCCATTCCGCATAATTCAGTATTACAGCAATTGGGCTATCCGATTAATATTATTGCGGGCGCAGGTACAGCGGCACGTGAGGACATCGAAGCCATTGCCGAACTTATAAATCAAAGCCGTAGAGGTAAACAGCTTATAAGACTTATTAATGCGTCTAATAGTCTTGCAAGCATTAAAACCATGGCGGCTTATGGTGAATTATTCAATTGCGCTTATTGGGCATCACGCCCATATCGCGGCACCGAAAGCCAGCTTTCATCGGCCTGTCTTGCACTTGCGGTTAAGCTTGAAAAAGATGATAGACCTGGCGAATTTAGACGCTTAGTTACTGGGCTTCGGGTTGATGCAATGCGCCTTCATCAATTATTAGATTTGCTTGATGATAAGCCAGAAGATAATGACAGAGAAGAAGTGAGAAGAACGCTTGGTGCGCTTCATGCCCTAAGACTTGCACTTATGCAGCATATGTTCCTTCGTGCGGCGCAAATGCCGGCATTCTCGCGTCGTAATGACATAAGCCGTGATGATGTTCTTGAAATGATATTCTCTTTAAGAATTAATGACGCGCTTGATTTATTAAGACGTGCATTCCCAATAACTGCGCCAAGCCTTAATGATTTTGATATTATTGAACCAACCGATTATCCAAAATCAGAAGAAAAAGCCTATAAAGCCGTACATGAAGAATTCTTTGATAAAATCGAAGAAGCCTATAAATTATGTATCCGCATAAGCGTATGTATTGCCAATCAATTCGGCGC
>CAYUCW010000038.1:13881-18474 GCA_964443435.1 uncultured Caulobacteraceae bacterium
AAACATATATAGTTTCTCATCCCGCACATGCTTCGAGATCTCATGATTAAAAGAACCCCGATAATTACTTCGTAATTTCGGGAAAGGCAAATAAAGCCTCTGTTTTTACACAGAGGCTTTTTTATTTCAATTGGTTTGGTTTAAACTATAAACCAAGGCCTTCAACTACATCAGTAGTCACAGAGCCAGTTGCCGGCTTATTAATGCTTGCTTGATATTTTGCAACGGCGGCTTTGGTTTGGCTGCCATAAATACCATCGATTGGGCCTTTATAAAGACCACGCTTTTTAAGCTCGGTTTGTAAAGCGCGCGCTGATATAGTTTTTTGACCTGCTGGAAGCGGTCCTGAAACTGCGGCTTTATTGATTTCTGGTGAATAAACAGGTGCCGTCATTCTTGGGCCATGTGAAGGCGCATTATAAACAGGGGCATTTGCCATAGGAAGATTTGCTTTATCACATTCAACTTCTACCCATTCATAATATTCAGGGCTTACAAGTTCTTGACGTGTATAAGTGCCATTTTGCGGTGGCGATACCACTCTACGCTCTGCGGCTGGGCTTACTAATTCTTGAATTTGTACCGTGCGCGTTTCCGCAGGAACTTGAATTTCTTGAACTCTTGAAGGGGCAACCACTACTTGACGTGAAATGGTTTGTACTTGCTCAGGAATTCTAACTCTTGATACTGTAGCAGGTTTAGTCACAACGCGGCGTGAAATTGTTTGGGTTTGGCCACGCTCTTCTACTAAGCAATAGATTTCACCAGTATTAGTATCAAGACGTTTTACAGATGATAAATTATCACCACGACGCCATACCATTCTTGGCTCTCTGATTAAAACGGTTTGGCTTTGCGAAGAAACTTGGGCAGGGTTTACAACCAATCTATCAAAAGCAGGGCGCGTTACAATATTCTCATTTATTGTTTTAAACTGCGGCTCGGTCACTATATATCTTGTATAGCCATCTTTTGTAACCACAGTCTGAGCGCGCGAAGCAAAGCTTGGCTCTCTCACTTCAATGTTTTCAATCGCATCTTGGGCGACATAATCAACATTAACTGGACGATAAACCGCAGGAACAAGACGACGTGCATAGCATTGACCTGCTTTTGCGCCTTCAGGAAGATTTTGGAAATTAGGGCCATTTGCAAGTGCAAAACTTGGCGCACTAATTGACGTTATACCAATCGCAGCAATTAATAATTTTGAATAAGTTTGTTTTTTCATTATGCCCACCTGAAAGTTATTAATGGCACTAAGACATTTTTTACTATAAAAAGTCAAATAATTTAAGGCTTTTACAACAATGAAAAGATAATTAACTTTATCATACACTTATTAGGCGATTATTCCCATTTTGGGTCACTTTTTTGGATTAATTATAGTTTGGTTTCTTGACATCTAATCGTATGAATTTATAGATTATTCAAGAGGATTTTATAATGGCAAATGCAAGCTTAGAAACGCAAGATAATGTAATATATACAAGTGAACATCGCGTATCGTGTGATGGCGGCGGTGGGGTTAATGGCCACCCAAAAACCTATTATGATCTTGGACAAGAGGGTAAAGCCGAATGTTCTTATTGTGGGCAAAAATTCGCGCTTAAGCATTAATTTATGTCTAATGTCGGTGAAATAAACGAAAATAGCCTTGTTACGCTTATTGACGGCTCGGGCTATATTTTTAGGGCATTTTTTGCAATCAAAGGTCTCAATCGAAAGTCTGATGGGCTTCCTGTTAATGCGGTATCTGGCTTTTGTAATATGCTGTTCAAATTTTTGGCGGACGGCAAGCTAAGCGATGATAAGCCCACCCATTTGGCGGTTATATTTGACGCAAGCTCGACTACTTTTCGTAATGAAATTTATCCTGAATATAAGGCGCATCGCCCCCCTGCCCCAGAGGATTTAGTTCCGCAATTCCCACTTATTCGCCGCGCGACTATGGCATTTGGTGTGCCATCAATTGAAATGCATGGCTATGAAGCCGATGATTTAATCGCCACTTATGCCAAAATGGCAACCGAAAAAGGCGCGCGCGTACAGATTATTTCATCCGATAAAGACCTTATGCAATTAATCAATGATAGGATTCAATTATTTGATCCTATGAAAAATACTCCGCTTGGTCTTAATGAGGTTATGGATAAATTCGGGGTTACGCCTGATAAGGTTATAGACGTGCAAGCCCTTGCCGGCGATAGCGCGGATAATGTCCCTGGTGCCCCTGGTATTGGGGTTAAAACCGCCGCCGAGCTTTTGAATACTTATGGCACACTCGAAGAATTACTTGATAGAGCGGGCGAAATTAAACAAAATAAACGCCGTGAAACTTTGATTAATTTCCGTGAACAAATTGAAGTTTCAAAGCGGCTTGTGACGCTTATGGATAATGTCCCCGATGTTGTGCCATTGGAAGAATTTATAGTCAGAGAGCCGCACCCCGAAGAAGTAATTGGCTTTTTAAATGAGATGGAATTTGTTTCACTTACTACAAGGGTTAAAGCGCATCTTAAAAAAGAAGGCCATATTGCCGATAATGCAGTTCATGGCGAATTAAGCCAAGTTAATGAAGCCAATAATGAATCCCAAACAACCGCGCCATTTAATGCGCCAAGTTTTGAGGCTATTGATTATAGTAAGTTTGAAACCATAAGCACCATAGAGCGCCTTATCGAGGTTTTGGAAATCGGCAAGCTTCAAGGCTTTATCGCGCTTGATACTGAAACCGATGGCCTTAATTCCGTATCGGCAAATCTTGTGGGGGTTTGCCTTTCAATTGATACAAATAAATCTTTTTATGTTCCGCTAAATCATTTTTCGGGAAATGATATGTTCAAGGAGCGCGTGGGTGGACAGATTGATTTTAACGAAGCCATTAAAGTTTTAAAACCATATTTAGAAGATACTTCGCTTTTAAAAATTGGTCATAATATAAAATACGACCTTAATGTGCTTTTGAAATATGGCATTAAAACCGCGCCGATTGATGATACAATCCTTTTAAGTTTTGTATTGGATGCGGGTAAAAATGGGCATGGGCTTGATGAATTATCATTATTGCATCTTAATCATCGCGCGATTGCCTTTAAAGAAGTTTGCGGCACGGGCAAAAGTCAAATAACATTTGATCAAGTGCCAATTGATAAAGCCACCGAATATGCCGCCGAAGACGCGGAAATCACCCTAAGACTTTGGAAGCTTTTAAAGCCGCGCCTTGTGCACGAAAAAATGGCGGGCGTGTATGAAAACATAGAGCGTAAGCTTGCTTGGCCTTTGGCGATTATGGAATTTAATGGTGTAAAAACCGATGTTTCCGAGCTTACAAGGCTTTCGCATGATTTTTCCGAACGCATGACGGAATATGAGCAAAAAGCCAAAGAAATATCGGGTGAAGAATTTAATATTGCAAGCCCAAAACAATTGGGCGAAATACTATTCGATAAAATGGGGCTTTCAGGCGGCAAAAAAACCGCAACCGGTCAATGGCAAGTTGATGCCGACGCCTTAGAAACGCTTGCTGGAAATGGTATAGAGCTTGCACAAAATATTCTTGATTACAGAACACTTGCCAAATTAAAATCGACTTATACCGATAATTTAAAAACCGCGATTATTGCTACAACTGGCCGTGTACATACTTCTTATAATATGGTTGGCGCAATCACAGGAAGGCTTTCATCAACCGAGCCAAACCTTCAGAATATTCCAATAAGAACCATTGAGGGCCGAAAAATCCGCCATTGCTTTATTGCCGAAAGTGGCAATAGCCTTATAAGCGCCGATTATTCACAAATTGAATTAAGGCTTCTTGCCCATGTTGGCGATATTCCGCAATTAAAACAAGCTTTTAAAGATGGGCTTGATATTCACGCCATGACCGCAAGCGAGATGTTTGGCGTGCCTTTGGCTGAAATGACAAGCGATATTCGCCGCAAAGCCAAAGCCATTAATTTTGGTATTATTTATGGGATTTCCGCCTTTGGTCTTGCAAGACAGCTTGGCATTTCTAACACCGAAGCCAAAGCCTATATTGATACTTATTTTGCGCGCTTCCCACGGATTCGCGATTATATGGACGGCATGAAGCAAATGGCGCGTGACAAAGGCTATGTTGAAACCATATTCGGCAGAAGATGCTATCTTCCGTCTATTAATGCCAAATCGGGTGCCGAACGTGCTTTTGCCGAACGCCAAGCAATTAATGCCCCGCTTCAAGGCGCCGCCGCCGATATTATTAAGCGCGCTATGGCAAAACTCCCTATGGCTTTAGAGGCGGCTGGTCTTGAAGTTAAAATGCTTATGCAAGTGCATGACGAATTAATTTTTGAATGCAGGGATGAAATTGCCGACAAAGCCGTGCCGCTTATTAAGGCGACAATGGAAAAAGCATCATTACCACTTCTGGAACTTTCGGTGCCTTTAATTGTTGAAGCTGGCATTGCCAAAAATTGGGGCGATGCGCATTAAATTATATTTGTCATCCCCGAAAAATCTTTGATTTTATCGGGGATCTGTCCAATTAATTATAAGATCCCCGATATTTTTTCAAAATTCGGGGATGACAGCTTATATCACCCTTATGCA
>CAYUCW010000038.1:18574-20464 GCA_964443435.1 uncultured Caulobacteraceae bacterium
ATAACTTTTGGCGTTACTTCCACAAGTTCATCATCATCAATCCAAGAAATTGCCGCTTCTAAAGTAAGGCGTTTAGGCGGCGTAAGGCGCATTGCCTCATCCTTACCAGATGAACGAACGTTAGAAAGTTTTTTCTCTTTTAATGGGTTTACTTCCATATCTTCAGGCTTAGCGTTTTCGCCAATAATCATGCCTTCATATACGTCTTCGCCGCCACCAATCATAAGTGTGCCGCGCTCTTCAAGATACCAAAGTGCATAAACAACTGATTTACCGGTATCGGTTGAAATAAGTGCACCATTACGACGACCAGGAATAGCGCCTTTCCAAGGTGCATAGCCGTGGAAAATACGGTTCATTACGCCTGTGCCGCGCGTATCGGTTAAAAACTCTGAGTGATAACCAATAAGACCACGAGATGGCGCAAAGAAAATAAGTCTGGTTTTGCCACCGCCAGATGGGCGCATGTCTTGTAATTCGGCTTTGCGAATTGACATTTTTTCCACAACTGGGCCTGTGAATTCTTCATCAACGTCAATGATTACTTCTTCAGTAGGTTCAAGAACATCACCATTTTCATCTTTTTGAAGAACCACCCGAGGGCGTGAAATTGAAAGCTCAAAACCTTCGCGGCGCATATTCTCGATAAGAACACCAATTTGAAGCTCTCCGCGGCCTTGTAATTCAAACGCGTCTGAATCTGCGGTTTCGGCAACTTTAATTGCCACGTCTGACTCTGCTTGTTTCCAAAGGCGGTCACGAATTACGCGTGATTGAACTTTATCGCCATCACGGCCCGCAAGTGGTGATGAATTCACCATAACAGTCACAGATAATGTAGGTGGATCAATTGGCGTTGCAGGGATTGCGGCGGTAATTTCCGCATCACAAATAGTATTGGCTACGGTTGCCTCTGTAAGGCCTGCAATTGAAACAATATCACCCGCAACCGCTTCATCGATTGGCTGACGTTTAAGACCACGGAATGCAAGAACTTTTGAAATTCTGCCGCGCTCAAGAAGGCTGCTATCAAGGCCAAGTGCTTTAACCGGCGCACCCGCTTTAAGGCGACCTGATTCAACACGACCTGTAAGAATACGGCCAAGGAATGGATCGCTATCGATCATAGTAACAAGCATTGAAAACGGCTCATTAACTTTTTTCTCAGCTTCAGGTGGTTTCACATGCTCTATGATGGTTTCAAACAAAGCATTAAGATTTTCAGTTGGGCCATCATTAGTTTTAGATGCCCAGCCATCACGGCCCGATGCATAAACTACTGGGAAGTCGAATTGCTCTTCTGAAGCGCCAAGTGCCATGAAAAGCTCATAAACTTCGTCAAGAACTTCTTCAGGACGGGCATTTGGGCGGTCAATTTTATTAAGAACCACAATTGGTTTAAGACCCTGCGCCAAAGCCTTTGATAAAACGAATTTTGTTTGCGGCATTGCGCCTTCTAATGCGTCAACCAAAAGCAAGCAGCCATCAACCATTGAAAGTACGCGCTCTACTTCGCCGCCGAAATCCGCGTGCCCTGGGGTATCAACTACGTTAATACGAGTAAGATTGTCGCCTTCGCCCCATTCAATAGAAGTACATTTGGCAAGAATTGTAATGCCGCGTTCTTTTTCTTGTGGGTTGCTGTCCATTGCACGCTCAGAGCGGGCTTCATTATCACGATATGCACCACCTTGGGCTAACATTCCGTCCATAAGTGTGGTCTTGCCATGGTCAACGTGGGCAATAATGGCAATATTGCGCATTGATGGCGCATTTAATTCAGTCACAGTATAATTCCTTTGGGGAGTAAGCGATTTTTGCAGCGCAATACCTAAAAAACCACCAAAGGTCAAATAGTTTTGGCTTTATGGGGGTTTTTAGGTGTTTATT
>CAYUCW010000039.1:0-5092 GCA_964443435.1 uncultured Caulobacteraceae bacterium
AAAAGCTGTGGGTTATTTTGAAATAAATCAATACAGAGCATTAATAAATCGCCAAAATCAACGCAGTTTAAAGTTTTTAATCGTGCTTGATAAATTTCATAAAGCCTTATGCCGCGCCCATCGGCAAATTCATAACCTTCGCCTTTTGGTACTTTAGAAGGGGTTAAGGCGCGATTTTTCCAACCATCAATAAGCACAGCAAGAAATCGCGCGGTCCATCTTTTGCTATCGATATTTTCGGCTTCGATTACTTGTTTTAAAAGCCGTATTTGATCATCAGTATCAATAATTGTGAATGTTGATTTAAGCCCTACCGCTTCGGCATGCCTACGTAATATTTTTGACGCAAGAGAATGGAAAGTTCCAAGCCATTCAAGCCCACCATTAAAGCCATGTGGCGAATTATCGGCAAGTAGCCTTTCGGTACGCTCACGCATTTCTTTGGCGGCTTTATTGGTAAATGTTACCGCAAGAATATTATAGGGACGCGCACGCCCAGTTTGCACAAGATTCGCAAGGCGGCAAGTAAGCACTCGCGTTTTACCAGTTCCTGCGCCCGCAAGTACTAATACAGGGCCTTCAAGTGTATTTGCGGCTTCTAATTGTTCTTTATTAAGACCTTGCAAAAATGGCGCGATTTGACCACCTGCTTGGTTGCCATTCATACCAAGCATTGCGCGTTGTGAAATTGTAAGTTTTGCTTCGGACATATTATTCTTTGTAAGTGAATCACTTATCTTAGAACAAGACGTAAACAAAAGCCACGAATTTTGATTTAAAACTGCAATCGCTTAATTTAGATTCGAAACTTTACAATTCGGTAGTTTTAAATTTGTTTCTTTGCCTAAGTATTTGATATTAGTAGTTTTAGTATCAAGGGTGCTACCACAAATAATTTTAAAATCTTGAGTTTTAGGCATGTCTTTAAAAGATCCTATTCTATCTTTTAATGTTAATTGCTTTAAATTCTCATCCCAAACAAACTTAATTATTGAATATTGACCCTTTTCATATTCATAGCCATCGCCGCTATCATCATAAAGTGAATATTCAGCATTCTTGCCAGGATAGATTCTTATTTCAATAGGCTCAATTGATTTTTCATCGGCATATTGTTTTACTGGCCCTAAAGGCAGAATGCTTCCTGATTTTATAAATAAAGGTATCGTATTTATGTCAGCTTTTGCAGATATTACCTGCTCACCCTTAAAGAGTTTGCCATCATAGAAATTATACCAATTATTATCCTTCGGAAGATAAACACTTCTTTGTTTTGTGTTTGCTTGAATAACTGGGCTAACCAGTATTTCTTTTCCAAACATATATTGGTCGGTCACATTTAACGCGGTTCTATCTTTTCTGAAATCCATAGCAAGTGGACGCATCATAGTTCCAGAATTATTAGTAACCTCCCAAGACATAGAATAAATATAAGGTAATAAACGATATCTTAGCTTAGTATAATCAATTAAGATTTTCTGAGTATCGGCGTTAAATTGCCAAATTTCTTTACCTGCACCTGTGCCATGGATTCTAAACATTGGATTGAATACAGCGAATTGATACCAACGAGTGAAAAGTTCGGCATATCCTTTTTCTTTTGGATCACCACCAAAGAAGCCACCAATATCAGCCGACCAGTACGGAATTCCACCAATTGAGAAATTTAGTGCCGCAGGAATCTGTCTTTGAAACACATCCCAAGTGCCAACCGTGTCACCTGACCAAGTTATTGAAGCGTTTCTTTGCTGCCCCAAATATGCAGATCTTGTAAGAATAAATGCACGTTTATGGTTTATATCTTGTTTCATGCCATCATGTACGGCAGTTGTGTGTAATAATGGATAGGCGTTGAGAACGGCGCTACCTCTACCTGCTGCTGTATTAACATCACGCATTTCGCCCCAATTGCCGCCAAGTTCGGCTTCGCTACCGTCAAGCCAGAAGCCATCATAGCCAAGTGTACCAAGGTTCTTGCTGATTTGTTCCCAATATATCTTCCTACCATTATCAGAATAGGCATCATACCATCTTCCGACCCCTTGTGGGTAAACATTATTATAGGTTTTAGGATATAAAGCGCCAATAGAATCGAGCTCATGCGCATTTTTAGTCCCTAGATCAAATCTTGGCCAAACAGATATAATTGTGTGAATATTATTATCATGTAATTCTTTTACCATTCCAGCAGGATTAGGGAATCTTGCTTTGTCAAATTCATGACTGCCCCATTGATCTTTAGACCAATATTGCCAATCTTGCACAATTACATCAAATGGAATTTTTAATTCACGATGTTTTTTAGCGACTGAAACAAGTTCTTCTTGGGTTTTATATCGCTCTTTTGATTGCCAAAGCCCCCAAGACCAACGCGGCATCATTGGCGCTTTTCCAGTTAATAGCCTATAGCCAGCAATAATATCATCAATTTCAGGACCATAAATGAAATTATAATTTATAATCTCACCATCTTCAGAATTTATATCTAAACTTGATGAAGCCTGTGGAATACCAACATCTATATTAGTAATTGACGGATTGTGCCAAATAATTCCATAACCTTTAGAAGAAACAATTACCGGAACACCAACATCACTATTCGCTTGTTGTAATTTAATGCTTAGGCCACGGCTATTTAATCTTCCATTTTGATGTTGCCCAAACCCATAAATAGCATCAGTATGGCTTATATAGAAGCTTTGCTTAATTCCCTTTTCTAGTTTTCTAGCATTATCACCATATTCACCAAGAATAACCTCATCTTTTAAGTCTAGAAAGATTATAACTCCATCGGTTTTACCAATCTTAACTTTTAATTTCTTTGTAATTATAAAATAATTATCTTTATCTTCCTGAAGCTCCCAAGTCGAAGTATTTTTAATTGCTAATAATTCAGGTGTGTAATTATCTCTTAGAGTTTCACTATTCTTAAACTTAATATTTATTATATTATCAGTAATTGGTTCAATAAATAATATACCATTCTTCTGATTGATTTTAACGTATTTATCTGTTTTATCTATGGTTTTTAAAGATACTGCATCATTATTTGTTTGTGCATAAGCATGATTAAACTGAAATCCAAAATTTAAAGCTATTGATAATATTGTAATTATTTTTTTCATGCTTTGCTTCCAATATGTAATATAAATCTGTATTGTCAGACATATTGCACAAAAAACTTTGTGTCAATATATGATATATAATTGTTATAAGTTTATCATAATGGAAAACTTATAAACGCTTATTTTAGCTTTGAAAAAATACAAATCATATTATTTAGTTAAGATGAATTATAAAAACCTCTCACTAATCGCGTTTATTATTTCGCTTATTGTAATTTTATTCCTAGCTTTAATGCCATTTTCAGGGAATGGTACAAGCTATATAGGTTCTGATAAAATCAATCATTTTATAGCTTTTTTTGTATTATATGCTCTGGCGATAGCAGCTTTTCCAAAAATTGCTTATTGGAAATTATTTGGCGGCCTTGCTGCTTTGGGGCTATTGATTGAAGTTCTGCAAAGCCTTCCATTTATAGGCCGCGATATGGAAAAGCTTGATTTTATAGTTGAAATTATTGCAATGCTTTTAGTGCAAGCGGTTATAATTGCGGAATCTATTAGAAAATCAAATAAGATTTTTTAAGCAATAAACCCTTATAGAGCTTGCAAGCGGTCTTTCGCCTCTAAGGCCATCAATCAACATTATAAGATTTGAAAGAGTTTGCGCATTATTATTTGCAATTTTTAATAATGCATCCCAAAATTCGGGCTCTAGGGCGATTGATGTTTGATGACCACCCAAAGTGAAAGAACGTTTTATAAGATTCATTTTTCTGAATCCTTATCTTTTTCAAATTGTTTTTCAAGAAGCCTTTTTTGCTCAATAAGATTAAGTTTCTTTATTTTTTCTTTTAAGAATTTTGGTGTGCCAAAAAGCACACGATTATTTTTAGCGCGCGCTTCTTTATCGGCCTTCGCCTTTTCTTTTTTGAATTTATTGAAATTAATTATATCGCTCATGCTGGTGGATTTGTCGCGCAATCAAAAGCTTTTTTATTTAATGATGCAGGGTTTGAAACTGAAGAATTAGCCTCGGCTTCCATTCCTTTTTTTACAAGGTCATTTACTTTATCGCCTGTAATTCCTTCTTTATCGGCAAGGGTAAACACGCGCTCTAGCCATAAATTAGTGGCATTAGCAACGCCATTCTCACTTGACCATTCAGGTGCGGCAAGGGCAGCAATTTGCAAAACCGCAGCGCAAGAAACCGCAGATTTTAGATTATCACTCACAGGTTTTGATGGCGCCATATCATCTGTAACCGGAATTTGTTCATCAATAATTGGGGCTTGTTTGGGTGGATTAGGAACACTGCTTTGAAGTGGCTGCACACTATAATTCTGTGCCAATACTGGCAAAGAAATAAGTGAAAGCCCGCAAATAATAGCCATTTTGAAACGCATAATGCTTAAATCCCGTGTTTTTAATTAAAAATGCAAATATCACGCCAAAGATGAATGTAAAATGAAATTATTTTTTAAATATATTCAAAGCTGCATATTGAAGTAATAAAATTGTCTTTGCGTCAAGTATTTCGCCAGTTTGGAACATTTCCCATGCCTGTTTAAAAGGGATTTCTAAAACTTCAATTTCTTCACCTTCATCAATAAGGCCGCCGCCATTACTAATTTTATTATTTGCATCATATTCCGCAATAAATAAGTGAAGTCTTTGTTTTACCGCGCCAGGGCAAACAAAAGTTTCCATTATTTTTTGTGCTCTAGTAATTTTATAACCCGCTTCTTCTTCGGTTTCAGCGATTATTCTTTTTAGTGGATCTGCGCCATCTAAAACCCCTGCTGGTACTTCTATAAGCATGCCATCATGCCCATTAAGTGAAATTGGCATGCGAAATTGGCGGATTAAAATAATAGTTTCATTTTTAAGATTATAAAGAAGAATGCCAGCGCCATCACCGCAATCATAAACTTCACGATGCTGTGCCTGCCAAGAACCATCATTTCTTAAATATTCAAAATCATATCTTTCAAGAGTATAAAAATTATTTGAAAGTGTTTTTTGGCTTA
>CAYUCW010000039.1:5192-15503 GCA_964443435.1 uncultured Caulobacteraceae bacterium
TCAAAATCATATCTTTCAAGAGTATAAAAATTATTTGAAAGTGTTTTTTGGCTTAATATTTTTATTTGGGGGAGGTTTTTCATAATACACAAATATATTAACTAGAATATTTTGCAAATACTATAATTAGAATAACCGAATTAAAAATCATAATTTTTGAGATTGACAAATAATCAATATGCTATGATATTTAATTTAAAGTAGTATAGGGGTTGGATTATGAATAATTATTTTAAATTAACGCAAGGCATACTCGCGACGATAATTATTGTTTCACTTGGCGCATGTTCAACAACATCGCAAGAAGTAAAAAATAATCAAAATACCTCAATTGTAAGTAATGAATTAGGCTCGAAAAATAACCCTATAAAAGTTTATATGCCAATGGGAGAGCACAATTATTTAAGGCGCTTGCGTTGTAAAAATGGAGTGGCGCCAGATTATTATCGTATTGGAAATGTTGGGGTTGGTGTTTTTGGCAATATAGTTGATTTATATTCGGTAACTTGCGTTGGATCGGAGCCAGCAAAAAGCAATATTTATATGGATATGTATTTTCCAAAACATATTGAAAAGAATGCACCTAATGGCTTTATATTAATTACCGAATAACCTAACATTAATAAAATTATAAAATTACACAATTATTTAGCCAAAGATAATTCTTTTTTTCGACAATCTTCCATTAGGGCAAGTGCACCTTTGATTAAGTTTTGCATCGATTTTTCCGCGAGATCTGGCTTGCCAATAAGAATTGCATCGGCAACTGTTTTATGATCTTCAACGCTTGCAAAGCGCGCACCCTTCATTTCATTGGTTTTTCTTATGCTAAATCTTAGTGCGGTATCAATAAGTTCTTTTAATTGGATAAAAAATCTATTTCCGCTGGCTTCTAAAACGGCAATATGGAATGCAATATCAGATTCTAGATTGTCATCTTCACCTTGTTCGGCCTTAATCATTCGATTTATAGCTTTGGTGATTTCTTCTTTTTGCTTAGGTGTTGCACGTTTTGCCGCAAGTGAAGCGGCACCAGGCTCTACATTAAGTCTTATTTCGGTGAATTCAATTAATAAATCTAAGGAAAAATTTCTTTCCAGAATCCATTTTAAAACGTCGGGGTCAAATAAATTCCAATCGGCTTCGCTATTAATTACTATCCCCCTACGCCTTCTTGAAGACATTAAGCCTTTGGAAACCAGCATTTTAACGGCTTCTCTAGTTACAGATCGTGCGGCACTATATTTTTCGCATAATTCACTTTCTTTAGGGAAAGTAACATTGTCGTATTTGCCCGTTACAATCGCCACACCTAAATCTTGAACAATAGTTTCAGTTACATTTAAAGAGCTTATTGTTGCCCTCATTAGCTATTCCTTATTTTATTTTATTTTATTTAATATATTGAATTTAATTATTTTGTACAAGACATTAGATATATAAAATAATTATAAATAAATATTTATGAAATTGTCATTATATTAATTTTAATAAAGTAAATAGCTAAGCTATAAGAGGCTTAGTTAAAAAAGTGACAAATTTATATAATTATTTCAAAGCAAAGCGCGGCAATACTGCTTTGATATTTGCACTTGCTTTAATCCCAATAGTTGCAGGTGTTGGTAGCGCAGTAGATCTTGCAAGATTGAACCAACAAAAAACAGCGCTTCAAGCCGCCAATGATGCTACTTTTTTCTATACAATAAAACAAGGGCAATTTGCGACGCCGGCCCTTAAAGATATTGCAAATGATAAAATGAAGATAAATACGGCCACTTTGCCTTTGACAAACATAGTAACCAATCTTCAAGATGCGACTACTACAGCGGGTCAGGAGCTTACTTTAAATACAAGCGCAAAATTACCGACTTATTTTCTTGGCGTATTTGGCAAAAGTGAATTTATAATAAATGTTTCAAGTTCTGGCGTAACCAATAGTTCTGGAACTGAAGTTGTTTTTGTTCTTGATACCACGGCATCAATGAATGATAATAATAAAATAGTTTCTTTAAGAACATCGGTGAATAATATTCTTGATAGTCTTTTAAATTCTGCCGGTGAAAATGTAAGTGAAATTAAAGTAGGAATTGTACCTTTTAATACACAGGTCAGGATAGAGCCAAGTATAAACGATAGCTATGTAAATTATGGAAAAGCTGACGGCTATCAATCTTGTAGCTCTGATGGGACTAATAATGGCGCATGGCCCAATTGCCAAGTTTATTGGTGGAATCTAGATTCTGTTTGTTATAGCTCAAGTAATCGCGCGGCTTGTAAAGCAACAGCGGTCGCTTATGATAGGCCAGTATATGTTTCAAATGGAAAGAAATATTATGAGCAAGTAATAAAAGCTTATACTTTGGAAAAAAACAACAAATACACCGTACATTCTCACAAAATAGTTTATTGGTGGGTCGACGCTACGGCTGTGCCTGGTGCAACCGACGAAACTGGTCAGCAAACTAATTGGGTTGGCGGAAGTTCTGGTCTAACCACTGACACGCAAACTGATACTGGTAACCAAGCTAATTTTAATAATGTTAATGTTGCGCCAACATATTCAAGCGGCGGAATTAAAAACATGACAAAATTATCGCCTTATAAATATGAGCAAGGCTATTGGAATGGCTATGATGCCAATCTTGCCAATAATTGGGATTATTCAATATTTGGCAATACTATTAAAAGAAATGCAACAATTCCGGCTACAACTGCGTCAAGATCTTCTTGGACAGGTTGTTTAACCGATAGAGAGCAAAATTTTGATACTAATGCAGAAGCGGCAAATTCAAGTAATATTAATTCATTATATATTGCAAAACCTTGTGACTATATGCCTTTAGAGACTGTATTGCCTTTAACTTTAGATATAGCCAAAGCCAAGGCCAAAGTAACCGCACTATCGCCAGCAGGATACACAAATATTACTATTGGTATTCAAAATGGAATGGAAGTTTTATCGCCTAACGCACCTATGACTGGTGGTTCAAATTTCGATGATCTAAAGAATAAAAAATTCATGGTTATAATAACCGATGGCTTTAATAATAGAAACCGTTTCACAGGTGATGTTGCGGAAGTCGATAAAAGAACCGCGCTTGCTTGTGTGGCAGCAAAAGCAAAGGGCATAACCTTGTTTGTTGTAAGACTAGAAGAAGGTAATTCGGAGCTTTTAAAAACTTGTGCCTCTACGCCGCCGTATTATTATAATCTTACAAGTGCTTCGCAATTAGCAAGCGCACTTTCAAGTATGTTTACCGCAATTGGTAATAGTAGACTAACAAAATAATTTAAATTTTTTTAGAAATCAGAATTTATTACCCTATTTAATTAAAATTTACTTGGTTTTATTAAGAAATTTTTGATTATAAAATCACTTATTTTATAGTAAAAATCATTAATTTTCCGTACAAAAAGCCTTAATTTGCATGCTTTTTTGGTTAAAAATGGGTATAGGGTGATTTATTTAATTGTTAAGATTTCGAACATATAAATACACTTAAGAAAGTAATTTTCTAACGGTGTATTATTGTGTCTAAAAAGTCTAATTTTATAAGCAAATCAAAAGGCAATACTGCAATATTATTTGCATTTTTGGCTATACCTTTAACCATTGGCTTTGGTTCAGGTGTTGATATTGCGCGTAAAAATTACTTTCACGCTAATTTACAGAGTGCTTCTGATGCTGCCTTATTACAAGCCATAAAAGACGGCAAAACTGCTACTCAGACGCTAGAGGATAAAGCCAATACTTATGTAAAACTTAATATTGAAGGTGAACCATATACAAATTTGGTAACCGATCTTATTAATGACACTGGACCAGCTGGAGAGCAACTTAAGCTTAATACCTCCGCAAGGGTTCCAACACTTTTCCTTGCGGCTTTTGGAACTTCATATTTTGATATTAGCGTAAGCTCTGCAGCTGTTACTTCAAGCCCAGGATCCGAAGTTGTATTCGTACTTGATACGACGGGTTCAATGGATGATAATAATAAAATGACCTCTTTAAAATCGTCAATGACAACGATTTTAAACAATATGCTTGATTCAAATGGTAATAATATTAATAATATAAAAGTTGGTATTGTTCCATTTGCGCAACAAGTAAGAATAGCCGAATCTACAACAAATACTTATGTAAATTATGGGCAAGCATTAAATTATCAATATTGTGATCATGGTAATAGCTTTCCATCATGCCCAGTATATTGGAATAATTATGATATTGTATGTAAAACTTCTACAAATATTGCGGCATGCAAAAATACTATAACTGTTTATCAAAGACCAGTTTATACAAACAATAATAGATATTTTTATGAGCAGATTGCCAAAGCATATACCGTTACTGGTACAAATAAATATACAATCCATACTCATCGTATGTTGGTTTCATATACTGATGATAATTTAAATTTTGTATTTGAAAATAATAGGCCAAGATTAGTGTGGGATACAAATACAGTACGTTTGGATGATGATACCCAAACAGATGTTACAAATCAGTCTAATTTAGATTCTTATAATGCAGTTCCAACATATGTTACTAATAGAACTAGAAATTTCACAAAAATTACTAGTGTGAAATATGAGCTTAAATATTGGCTAAATAATAATGATTATTGGTATGATAATGGTTATGGTGCTTCAAGCGCAATTTCTTATAATTATAATATCTTTAATAATACCAATACTAATAGAACAAGAACTGTCGATATTCCGGCGGTAACAGATAAAAAATCCGAATGGAAAGGCTGTTTGTCTGATAGAACACAGCCCTATGATGTCTCTGCCGATAGCCCAAGTTCAGCCCCAGATAGTTTGTATGTGCCGCGCCCTTGTTTAGCTAATGGATTGGCGACGGTTTTACCTTTAACAACTAATATTAATGACGCTAAAAATAAGGTGAATTCATTCACTCCTGATGGTTATACAAATATTACTATTGGAATTCAGTATGGTATAGAAGTATTATCGCCTAGTGCGCCTGAAACAGGCGGTGTTGCATATAATCATCCAGAATATAAAAAATATATGGTTATTATCACGGACGGTTTTAATACAAGAAATCGCTTTACTAATACATCAAGTGAAATTGACGCGCGTACCGCTCTTGCATGCCAAGCTGCAAAAGCTAAGGGAATTACTTTATTCGTTGTAAGACTTGAAGAAGGTAATTCTCAATTATTAGAAGATTGTGCGTCACAACCGCCATATTATTATGATCTTGATAGTGGTACACAGCTTGAAGGCGCTTTGAAAGATATGTTTACGGCAATTAATAAAACGCGATTAACACAATAAAAATACTTAAGTCTAAAACTATTTTAGAGTTCCGAGCTTACCAAGATACTTTGAAGTAAAATCATAAACTTTAGTATAATAATCTCTTGATCCACAAGCAGAAACTCCGATGTATTCTGCTTTGATAACAAGTTCTTTTGCTTGGTTTTGCAATTCTGTGAATTTTTCAAGACTTAAATGTGGTGCAGAGCTTGGGCTTAAAATTGTGACTTTGTTCAACCTTGCCGCAGTTCTTGCATTAATGATGCAAGATTGGCCTGCCGAACGCTTTTCTTGATCATATATTGGTAATGGTTTGCCATCAATCGAAGTTCCAACTGTGTCAGTTGATGATAAAGATGACTCTGGAGCGAATTCATTAAAACCATTTAAACTACCAACAAGATTTGATAAATCATTAGAAGGCTTACCTCCAGAGCGACCAAGTAAAATCCAAAAATCTGGCTTGCTTAATAATATTGGTTCATTGCCTTTAAGATTTATTCCATCTCTTTTTTTAGTGTATTTATCTAAAAATCTTTCAAATGTTTCAAATAATTTTGCTTTTTCAACAGTACTTAATGAAGAAGTAGCAGGTGGTCTTCCAAGTTCAAGTGCAAGACCATATAAATACATATCCTCGCCTCTAAGGCTTTTTGCCTTATCAATTAGGGTTTCCATTGGTGTATTTATTGCTTTATCAATATCTTTTTGCGCTTTTTTTGAATCTTTTAAAGTATAAATTCCATAATTTTCATTCGGCTTTGCAAATCCATTGCTTGGTAAATAAGCCAAACAATAAATGCCAATGCCAAAAATCATGTTTAGATTCAATTTTTTGCGCATTTTTATATTTCTCCCGAAAATCATAATATCAATATTTATAGTTTTAACAATATTAGCCTTAAAGTTTTTATTTGGAATTTTAATATAAAGATAGACAAGTCAAAAAAATGTCTTAAAACTTAGTTATACATTTAAAAAAGGAGTGTGTGATGGGTTTATTTGATAAAATTAAAAGTGCGATTTTTGGTAAAAAAGCTGAGGCTGCTGAGGTGGCAGCGCCAACTGCTGCACCAACTGCTGCACCTGCGGCGGTTTCAACACCTGCACCGGTTGCTGAGCCTATTGATATTGTGCCTATTCTTGATGCGGCGGCCAAGCTTGTTGACTTTGAAACTAATTGGCGTGTTTCAATTGTAGATCTTATGAAGCTTTGTGGTCTTGATAGCTCACTTGCAAATCGTAAAGAACTTGCTACTGAATTTGGTTATACTGGCGACATGAATGATAGCGCATCTATGAATATCTGGCTTCATAAAGAAGTTATGAAAAAACTTGCGGCTAATGGTGGCCATGTTCCTGCTGAACTTAAAGACTAAATAGCTTAAATTTAAAATTATAAGCCCGATGAAAATCGGGCTTTTTTATTGTGTCTGGTTTTCAATTAAATCAACGGCGCGTTTAAGTGCTTCGAAACATTCTTTATCAATCGCAGGCCCCACGCTTTCGCCAATTATTTCTAAAGCTTTTTCTATGCTTAGAGCGGCGCGATAAGGCCTATCGGCTGTTAAAGCGTCAAAAAAATCGGCAATTGAAATTATACGGGTTTCAAGTGTAATCTCTTCTGAACTAAGTCCATGCGGATAACCTTTGCCATCAAGTCTTTCGTGGTGTGCCCCTGCGACTTTTGCAAGTTCTTTAAAAGCATTTATTCTTGATAAAATATTTTCTGTATAGAGGGCATGAAGTTTCATTTGCTCCCATTCGTTCTCATCAAGTTTCCCGGCTTTATCAAGTATTGAATTAGAAACACCAAGTTTGCCAACATCATGAAGCAATGCGCCGCGCTTAAGCCATCTTCTTTGGGCTTCATTAAGCCCCATGCTTTCTGCTATCATATCGGTATAAAGTGCAACGCGTGCCGAATGACCACTCGTATATGGGCTTTTACTATCGACAACTTGACCAAATGCACTTGCAATATCGTCAAGAAAATCTTCATCAATTTCAAAATCATCATTTGCTGGCGCAAAATTAAAGACTATTTCTTCAATATTTTCATTTTCTAATTCATCAAAGAATTTTGGATTAAATGAAACATTTAAAAACGCTTCGACATATTCTTCATCAAACCAAGTTCCGGCACGTTTTTTGGCTTCGGCAATTGCCGCTTCTCTGCCATTTGCTTTATGAAATACATCTATCACCTGTGATAAAAGAGCAATTCTTGCATAGGGGGAAATCTCTTTTCCTGAGAGGCCATTCGGCTGACCTTTGCCGTCCCAATGCTCATCTAAGTCGTGAATGCCGCGCGCGACATCTTCACCAAATCTAAGCTTTCTTGCGATATCGGCACCACGATTACAGCGCGTTTCAATTAATTCATTGCCAATTTTATGGCCATTTTGAATTATATTGAATAAAGCTCTGAATCTTTCAGAAAGCCCTGCTTTAAGTCCAGTATGTGAAATTATAAAGCCTAAAACACTAGAAAGGCCTGTATCAATTTCTTTGAATTTACGTTTGAAATTAAGATCATCAGTAAGATATAATTCACAAATTCGGGCGGCATTAGATGAACAGCCTAAATCTTTCAATAATAAAGTATAATATAATTCCCATAATTGATGCTCTGTAAATTCAAGTGCTTGTCCAATTTTATAGCCAATATAACACACTCTGATGCAATGACCTTCTGGTTGTCCTTCTGTCATATCAAGTGCATATGATAAAGCACCTAAAACCTCATGGATTTTAAGGCTTGAAGCGGCTATGGGTTCAAGTGTAGAAATAGTTTTCATAGACTTGGTTTATAAGAAAAAGACTAAGGTTTTATTTAAAAATAATATGTCCGCAGTTTTAAGGTAATTATGTTAGAATTAAATATAAGAGATTTTGGCGCAATAGGTGATGGCAAATCTATTGATTCAAATGCTATTAATAATGCCATAATAGCGGCAAGTGACTCAGGCGGCGGCAAGATTATTTTAGACGGCGGTAAGTATTTATGTTTTTCAATAAGGCTTAGGTCGAATATTGCCATAGAGTTTAGAAATGGCGCAAAAATAATTGCCGCAAATCCCGCTTATCACTCTGGAAATTATGATTTACCAGAAAATAATCCGCATGATTATTATCAAGATTTCGGGCATTCTCATTGGCATAATTCTTTGATTTATGGCGTGGCTATAGAAAATATTTCAATTAGTGGACAAGGCATAATTGATGGTATTGGCCTTACACGTGAAGGGCCGGGGCCTAAATGGCAAAAGCAAGGCGAATTCCCAATAAGTATGAAAGGTCTTTCCAAAGAAATTATGGATGAATTAGTCCCTGAAAGATCTGCTATGAATGGGCTTGGTAATAAAGCAATTGCTTTGAAAAATGTTCGAAATATAAATTTAGACAGTTTCACAATTTTGAATGGGGGTCATTTTGCAATCCTTTTAACTGGTTGTGAAAATGTGAATATTGATAGCCTACTTATTGATACTAATCGTGATGGAATTGATATTGATGCATCTAAAAATATTCATATTGCAAATTGCAAAGTGAATTCACCTAATGATGATGCAATTGTTTTAAAATCATCGCTTGCTCTTGGATATATAAAAGCAACTGAGAATGTTAATATTGAAAACTCTATAGTTTCAGGCTTTGATGTCGGAAGTGTTTATAATCAAACCTTTACTAGAAACCAAGAATTCGCCCCAGACCGAGATAGGGTCACAGGCCGCATAAAAATTGGTACTGAAACCAATGGTGATTTTAAAAATATAAGTGTTAAAAATTGCCATTTTAATCATTCACGTGGAATTGCAATTGAATCGGTTGATGGCGGCAATATTGAAAATATCGTTTTTGATAATATTAAAATGGAAAATATTACAACCGCACCAATCTTCATAAGGCTTGGGTCAAGATTAAGAGCGCCAGAGGGTGTCAAAACCGGAAGCATAAAAAATATAAAATTAAAAAATATCAAAGCTTTCAATATTCTTCCAAATTATTGTGCGCAAATTATTGGCGTAAAAAATGGCGATATATCAAATATTTCCTTTGAAAATATAAGCCTTGAATATGACGCAGACGCAAATTTAGAATGCGCCAATATTAATACTGATGAAATGGACACAAGCTATCCCGAACCAAGCATGTTTGGTATTACCCCTGCTTCGGGAATTTGGGTCAAATATGCCGATAATATTCATTTGAAGAATATGACAATAAAAACCACAGGAAACCGCCCAGAGAAAATATATGAGTTCGCAAATGTCATTGAAGAATAAGGATATAATTCTCTATTATGATGAGCATTTAATAATAGCCAATAAGCCGCATGGTGTTTTAAGCGTTCCAGGTCCAGGTGATTATATAAAAAAAAGCCTTTTGAATAGTTTGCAAGAAGATTTTGAAGATGCACTTATTGTTCATCGGCTTGATATGGCGACCTCTGGATTAATGGTCTATGCACGTGGCAAAGAAGCGCACAGAAGCCTATCTATAAGCTTTATGAATAGGGAAGTGGATAAAACCTATATTGCACGCGCAGAAGGTATTATCGCGCAAGATGAAGGTGAAATTGACTTTCCGCTTATAAAAGATTGGCCCAATAGGCCAAAGCAGAAAATAGATTATGAAAATGGCAAGCCGTGTCATACTTTTTTTAAAATATTGGCGCGTGGCAAAAATGAAACTAGGGTTGAATTAAAACCAATTACTGGGCGTTCTCATCAATTAAGAATGCATTTAATGGGAATTGGGCATCCTATACTTGGGGACGCTTTTTATAATCCAGAATACTCTAAGCATGAAAGATTAATGCTGCATGCGTCATATTTATCCATACCGCATCCATTTCAAAATAAAAAATTAGAATTTGAATTAGAACCTGATTTTTAAAAAATAAAGCCTCCCAAATGGGAGGCTTTAAAATATTGTAATATAATCTGTTTATAAACTTGCTTTGGCAAATTTCAAACTAGTGCCCAGAAGAAACACCTTCTTCGATTGCATGAGTAG
>CAYUCW010000039.1:15603-20040 GCA_964443435.1 uncultured Caulobacteraceae bacterium
TGGCAAATTTCAAACTAGTGCCCAGAAGAAACACCTTCTTCGATTGCATGAGTAGGAGCGCTTTTAGAAGCAAAAGCAAACCAGAACACATACACATAGCAAACTAGTGGAGCAATAAATCCAAGATTTCTGCTTCCAGTGCTATCAACTATTGCAGCGAAGATAAGAGGTAAAACCGCGCCACCAACAATCGCCATACATAATAAACCAGATGTAGCCGATGTAGGTGCACTAGATCTTTCAAGTGTAAGCGTGAAGATGGTTGGGAACATGATTGAATTGAATAAACCAATTAATAATGCCGCAAAGCCAACAATAATACCAGACGACATTGGAATATCAATATTCATTAATGGCACATGGAATATACCTTCGCCAGGAACAGAAACTACACCATGCTTAGAAATAACGAATAAGCATAATGCGAATGCACCAACTGCAAATACAGCCAATAGGTCATAACCTTTAACAAACTTAAGCATAGCAGAGCCTGCAAAACGGCCAATCATCGCAAACAACATATAGAAAGTTGTAAGTTTACCAGCTTCTAAAGCGCCAATATGTAGAATATCTTTGCTTTCTAGGAATAATAACAAGTTAAGTGAAATCGCAACTTCGGCACCAACATAAAGGAAAATACCAAGTGCACCAAGGTTTGCCCATTTAGATGTTAATGCAGTAAATGGCGATACTAAAGTGCCCATTTTCGGTGCAGCAGCAGTAATTTTATCGCGAACCAAATAAATCATGAAGATAAAGATTGCTAATGCGATTGCAATTATCAAATAAACATTGCCGACGAAATTAATCGCCTCAGTTTTTAAAGCTTCAGTAATTACTGCGTCTTTTTCAAATAATTCGCCTTTTAAAAGGAAGGCAGAACCAAAGAATAAACCAGCCGCAGCACCCAAAGAGTTAAATGATTGCGATAAATTAAGTCTGAACGCTGAGCCTTCAGGTGATCCAAGTGAAGCAATAAGTGGATTTGCCGCAACTTGAAGAAGTGTAATACCTGATGCCATGATAAACAACGCCACCAGAATTACAGCATAAACTCCCACCTTTGTTCCTAAAATTGCAACCAAGCATCCAAGAACAATGCCGCCAAGGCCAACCATTACCGATTTTGCATAACCAAATTTCGATAAGAATGCCGCAGATGGCATAGACATAATGCCATAGCCGATAAAGAAGGCAAAACCTGTTAAGTTTGCTTCTAAATTATTTAGTGTGAATACTGTTTTCACAGTTTTTAATAATGGATCTAATAGATTTGTAACAACTGCCCAAATAAAGAACAGAACAGTTACGTATACAACAGCAAGTGCAAGGCCATTTTTACCTTGTCCGCTTTCTACATTTTCGTTCATTTAAACTCCCCCAAAATATATTCATCATAGTTATATTAAAAATAACTACCTGAAATGGCTTTTTAAGACATAAATCTTTGCCTTGAGGTATTATTAGCCTTCAAATGTATGATTAATCAAGTATCTAATTATAAAATTACAGCAATTTATTAAATTGAAATTATTTAATACTACGAAGCATAGTTAAAATAGCCATTATCATTATGAGGTAAGCGGAATAATTTTTCTACTTTTGCCAAAAGCTTTTTGTCATCAAATGGCTTTGAAACATAGTCTTTTGCACCAAGACCGAATGCAGTCGCTATATCTTCTTTGCGGCTTCTTGCAGTAAGCATTAGAACTGGGAAATATTTTGCATCGGGATTATTAAAGTCCCTTAAAACTTCAAAACCATCTTTGCCCGGAAGGCCAATATCAAGAATTGCTGCATCAGGTTTAAAATCGCAAGCCGCTTCATATGCAAGATTGCCATTAGCAACAACAGAAGCTTCATAGCCTGCAAGCTCTAAACGAATAGAAAGTACTTCGGCAATAAAAGGATCATCTTCAATAACTAAGATTCTTTTTTTGGCTTTAAGTGGCATATTACTACTTTCTAATGTTTAAACACTAGATAACACACTATTTAATAAAGAATTATTAATTGGTTTTGACAAAACATCATTCATGCCAATTTTTTTACATTCTTTATGCTTGATTGTATCGTCAGCGGTAAGGCCAATTATCCTAGTTGAATTATTTAATTCACAGCTATTTCTGATTATTTTAGTTGCCGAAATGCCGTCCATAATAGGCATATTTATATCCATAAATATTAGATCAAATTTTTCTTCAAGGCAGGCATTAATTGCCAATGCCCCATTATTTTCGGTACGTATTGCATAATTAAATGGTGAAATTAAAGCGGTAATAAGTTCAATATTGCTTTCATAATCATCGACAATAAGAATTTTTTTGGCAGTTTCAATTTGTGTATTATTTTCGTTTTGAATAGTTTCAATAGGAATTTCAATTGTAAATATAGAGCCAATGCCCAATTCAGAATAAACGTCGATTTTACCATTCATAAGTTCAATAATTTGTTTGCAAATCATTAAGCCAAGACCAGTTCCAGATGAGTAATTTTTCTGGAAATTATCTACTTGAGAGAATTTCTTAAATAATTTTTCTTGTCCCTCTTTACTTATACCAATACCTGTATCTTTTATTTCAAGTATTAAATTATTATCTCCA
The DNA here is from genome assembly GCA_964443435.1 of uncultured Caulobacteraceae bacterium. Lineage (GTDB taxonomy): Bacteria > Pseudomonadota > Alphaproteobacteria > Caulobacterales > Aquidulcibacteraceae > Pseudaquidulcibacter. The sequence continues at coordinate 18,207 of CAYUCW010000039.1, forward strand.
GTAATTTTAAAGCTTATATCAACTTTGCCTTCTGGCGTGAATTTGATTGCATTGCCAATTAAGTTTTGTAAAACTTGGCGCATTCTTACTTCATCAAAGATGAATTTTTCTGGGAAATCATCAGGTGCTAGAATATTAAGTTTTATATTTTTTGCTTTTGCTTGAATGCTTAGAAGGTCAGTGACATCAAGCACTAAATCAATAAAGCTTGCTTCCTCGGTTTCAAGTTCAATTTGACCGGCTTCAAGTTTTGAATGGTCAAGAATATCATTAATTAAACTCAAAAGCCCTTGTGAAGCAGAATATACCCGATTGCTATAGCGGTTCAATAATTCATTATCTTTTGATAACTCGCGCATAAGGCTTGAAAAACCAATTATAGAAGTAAGTGGTGTTCTTAATTCATGGCTCATGGTTGCAAGGAATTGCGCCTTTGCTTCGGCGGCTTCATTGGCTTCAATAGTAACTTTGGCAAGATCAGATAGGATTTCTTCTTCATAAGTTACATCGCGAATTGAGTCTTGGAATTTTAAAGGCGCACCAGTTTCTTCATTGACTATTATTGAAGAATTTGATTCAAGCCATTTCAAAGTGCCATCTATGTGATAGGCTCGATATTTTACCCTTATTGCTTGGTTCCAATCGGCACAAAGAATATAGTCATCATACATATGCATTAAAGACTCAAAGTCTTGTGGATGGGTAATATCCATAAGGCTTTTTCCGATTAAATCTTCAGGGCTATACCCAAGTATATTTTCAATCGATGGGGAAATATATTCAAATTTACCAAGTAAGTCATAAACCGCAGTAATATCTTTGGATGATTCAGATATTCTTCGGAAAAGTTTTTCACTTTCTTCTAAACGAAGTCTCTGATTTATTTCTTCGGTTTTGTCTTGGGTTATGCCATAAACACCAACTACGTCGCCATTTTCATTATATTCAAAAATGCCAGATACTTTTACATATCTTTCTTCTGTAGTTATATCTATATTTTGGTTATTACTCGCAAGTTTTGCAAAAAAACTATAAGAAGTTTTATTTATCATTGCATTATGCGCAATTTCAGTAATTCGGGTACGCTCATCTTCATGATAGAACATGCCCCATTCAATCACAGGTGGGATAGTATCATTAGGCGCAATATTAAAAATTTGACGACAAGTTTGGCTTAAATAATTATTATTATCGATAAAGCTTCCATACCATGTGCCGATTTGAAAATTATCATTTATTAACTCAGAAGTTTTAGTTAGTTTCTTCAATTCATCATTTGTATTCGCGAACTTATCAAGATTTATTGGGTTTATATTTTTTATTAATAATCTAGGAATTAAACTAATAAGAAAATAAGTATTATTTTGATGGCTTATTTTATTGATTTGCGCGCTATAAGTTACAACTTGTTTGTGTTTGCCAATAAAATTTAAGGATATGCCGCTAAGCTTACTTAGATGATTTTCTTTTATATATGAATTAATAAGTTTATACGAAGTTTCCGTAAGCACTTCCTTTATATTTTCGCCAATATATTCATTTGGCGCAAGCTTATTAGAATCAGAAAATTCTTGATTATGGTCACGAATAAAGCCGTCCTTATCAATAATAAGTGCGCAATTGGGTATATAATCTAGATTATAGATTAGGCTTTCTTCATATTGTTGAGCACTATTCAGCATATATTTCTCTCTAGTAGTATATTGCCGCGGTTTTGGTTAATAAATTATTTTTAAAAGATACTTAATCATGATAAAATAGACATAAGAAAATAATTCTAAAAACCTTTGAAAAAACAAATTATTCTATCTGAGAACTAGCATTGAAATTTATA
>CAYUCW010000040.1:0-6176 GCA_964443435.1 uncultured Caulobacteraceae bacterium
GTTGAAAGATTGCCGCCAAGGTCTTTGGTTCTTGCGCCATTATTAAGCGCAGAGTTTACCGCCGCATTCACCAAATCCGCAAGGTCACCCCTATCAAGGCTATATCTTAGTGCCATTTCAAATGATAAAATTGCCGCAAGTGGATTTGCCAAGCCTTTGCCCGCAATATCGGGGGCGGAACCGTGTATAGGCTCATATAGGCCTGGTTTGCCGCTTTCGCCAATTGCCGCCGATGGCAATAAACCAATAGAGCCAGTAAGTGCCGCCGATAAATCCGATAAAACATCACCAAAAAGATTATCGGTTAATAATACGTCATATTGTTTTGGATCTTTTACAAGCTGCATTGCCGCATTATCGGCAAGCACATGTTCAAGTTCCATATCGGCATAATTTTTGGCGTGAACTTCGGTTACAACTTGCTTCCAAAGTAGCCCCGATTCCATCACATTTGATTTTTCAAGACTTGCGACTTTGTTTTTGCGTTTTTTGGCAAGTTCAAACGCGACATGGGTTACGCGCTCTATTTCTGGGCTTGTATAAAGTGCGGTGTCATAGCCTTTTTTAGTGCCATCTTCCAATGTATCAATTCCGCGTGGTTGCCCAAAATATACACCGCCAGTAAGTTCGCGCACGAATATAATATCAAGGCCTTCGACAACCTCTCTTTTTAAAGATGACGCATCGGCAAGTGCCGGAAAACAGATTGCAGGGCGAAGATTGGCAAATACATTCATTTCTTTGCGTATGCGTAAAAGTCCCATTTCAGGGCGTTTATCACGCGCTACATTTGCCCATTTTGGACCGCCAACCGCACCAAGCAATACCGCATCGGAATTAATCGCCATTTCAACGGTTTCATCACTTATTGGCAAACCTGTCGCATCAATAGACGCGCCACCAAATAATGCCGATTTAACCTCAAGATCTAAATTATGATTTTTATTTAAAACCTCTATTACGCGCAAAACTTGTGCGGTTACTTCGGGGCCAATTCCATCGCCAGCGAGGGTTAAAAGTGTTTTTGTCATAATCTGCGTATCCTTATCGGGCGCAGTTAATTTCAAGGAATTAAAAAGTCAAATTTTTTAATGAAAAAAGATTTAGTTTGAAGCCGAAATAGACGCTTCATTATCATTGATTGCAATAATATCAGACGGCAAATCAAGAAAGAAATTATCAATTTTATAGCTTGCTAAATAAAACTCTAGGGCAAGAGCATCAGCTTTTTGAGCTTCCAAAGTCTTTTTAACCGCGCGTTCAATGGCAACAACGGGCGCAAATAATACGCACATTGGCCCTACTACATCAGTAAGGCTTTGCGATATATTATTAAAAAATACGCAAATTTCGTACATAAGCTTCCCATTTTAAAGGTTTAAGTATAAAATTAACCTTTTGTTAGGGAAAGTTAAGCAAATATTAAAATTTTATGCAAGTAAAAATTTCGGGCTTACTGTATGATTATGGTTAACGGGATTTTTTACCGAATTAATTTACTTATTTAATTTACTAGGCGCCTTTGTTTAACTTCGGCATCAATCGCTTTTGAAAAATCATATTTAGTAAGAAGTGGGCCGCCAATTTCAGGCGAAGTCTTACCAACACGCGAAGCCACAAAGCGGCCAAGGCGCGTTTTATTTTTAATCCCTGTTAGCTTAACAAGATACGAAACTTGTTTTTCAGTTGGCCCAAAAAGTGGGTGCATAACTTGTTTTACGTTAATTTCTTTCATAACCAGTCCTTTCATGCCCCAAACACAATTGACGTGTATGAACAATATAAGAACAAATGGTTAATAAGTCAAGTCTAAATCTTAATAAACAGTATTATAATACCGCTTATACGCCCGATTTTGACGTTACGCGCTGCGATAATCGTATAAATAGCCTTTTATTGCCGCCCAAGCCGCCATTCTTGGGGAACAAAGATGGGTTCTTGAACCCCTTCCCTGTCTGCCTTCGAAATTACGATTTGAAGTAGAGGCGCATCTTTCAAGCGGTTTAAGCTTATCGGGGTTCATGCCAAGGCACATAGAGCAACCCGGTTCACGCCATTCAAAGCCCGCTTCTTTAAAGATAATATCAAGGCCTTCTTGTTCGGCTTGACGTTTTACAAGACCCGAGCCCGGAACAATCATTGCCCTTAGGCCTTCGGAAACTTTAAGCCCTTTATCAAGATTGAATTTTGCAACTTCGGCGGCTTCGCGTAAATCTTCGATGCGGGAATTAGTGCAAGAGCCAATAAAGACCCTGTCAATTTTCACGCCTTCAATTTTTTGACCCGCTTCAAGGCCAACATAATTTATTGCGCGCTCAAAAGTTTCAATTGCATTTGGTGAAAGCGCATCTTTGGTTGGAACAGTTTCATCAATGGCAATTGCTTGCTCTGGATTTGTGCCCCAAGTTACCATTGGTTTAATTTTTGTGCCATCAAGTTCAATAATTATATCAAATTGCGCAGCTTCATCAGATTTAAAATTAGACCAATAAGCAACCGCTTTGTCCCATTCATCGGCTTTTGGTGCCGATGGCTTGCCTTTTAAATATTCAAAAGTTTTCTCATCAGCGGCAACAAGACCCGCACGTGCACCCGCTTCAATTGCCATATTGCAAAGCGTCATGCGGCCTTCCATTGATAATGAGCGAATAGAAGATCCCATAAATTCAATAACTGAACCTGTGCCGCCTGCGGTTCCGATTTTAGCAATAATTGCAAGGGCAACGTCTTTGGCGGTTATGCCTTCATTAAGATCACCCTCAACTTTTATCGCCATATTTTTCATTTTACGTGCGCGTAAAGTTTGGGTCGCAAGTACATGCTCTACTTCAGATGTACCTATGCCATGCGCAAGTGCGCCGAATGCACCATGTGTAGAAGTGTGACTATCGCCGCAAACAATTGTAAGGCCTGGCTGCGTTCTGCCCTGCTCGGGGCCAACTACGTGAACAATTCCATTATTAATATCGCCCATTGGGAAATATTGAATGCCGTATTCTTTAACGTTTTGGGTAAGGGTTTGTAATTGAAGCCTTGCTTCATTATCTTCAACGCCATCAATCCCAGCCGCTTGATTTTCGGTTGGCGTATTATGATCAGCGGTCGCAAGCGTTTGATGCGGCGCGGCAACTTTGCGATTATTCGCTCTTAGGCCGGCAAAAGCCTGCGGCGTTGTCACCTCATGGATAAGGTGTAAATCTACATAAAGTAAACTATCCCCATTTTCCGTATCCGAAATATAATGGCTGTCCCAAATTTTGTCATAAAGAGTTTTTGCATTTGTCATGCACCCCCTTTAGCCATAAAGTTTATTTTTTTCTAGGCTTTTGGTGCATTTTTTAATTAAAAAACTATGCTCAAAGGGCTTGAACAGAATCTCAAAAAAATGTTGAAGGAAATTATAAGGAATTAAAAATGGATTTTGATACAGACGATATAGTCGCCCCACAAGCACTTACTGAAACTACTAAAGAAAAGCTTAAGCAATATCTTTCAAAAATTGAAAATATTGAAGCTGAAAAGGCTGAAATTGCTGAGCAATTAAAAGAAGTTTATGCCGATGCAAAAGCTTTGGGTTTTGATACAAAAGCACTTAAGACCGTTGTGCGCCTAAGAAAGAAAGATCAAAAAACCCGTCAAGAAGAAGAAATGATGCTTGATTTATATCTTCATGCACTTGGTGAGATTTAATAGAAAGATAAACCCATAGATCCTAAGCTTACTAAATCTGCAAGAAAATATGTATCGCGTGTACGCAAGCTTGCGATAGAAAAGGATTATGAGCTTAGTGAATGGGAAGATGAGTTTCTTCAAGGCCTTGATGAGCGCCTCGATAAATTTGGCAAAGCTTTTTGCGATCCTGACCTTGGCGCGATGAATGCACCTTTATCTTTGCGCCAAGGGCTTAAGCTTAAGGAAATCAAGAAAAAAGCTATACAGCCTGAAAATAATAAAAATCCAGAAAACATTAAAACGCCAAAACTAAAAAGTTTAAAGCCGCAAAAGCCGCAAAAGCCACTAAAGCGCACTCCTTTTAAAGCAAAGATTAAATCTTAAAATCTTTTTTGCCCACTAATATATAAATGGTTTTCTGGCTTGGCATTTATATTATGACCATAATTATTAATTGTACCTATACCAAAATTTAAATAGCCATTATTAAGATTAAAGCTTCGATTAATCGAATATCTAAGCTCTCTACCTGATGGAACAAGGCTATAAGCATTATTATTTGCCATCATTGGCGCATTATAATCAATAAAACCATTAGCAAGTGCAAAATTAAAATTACCATTTTCAAATCTTAGGGGCTGCTCGATGGCGAAATTAAAATATCCATTATCAAGGTTTTTAATAAGCTTTGCACCATAGGCTGAAAGATTGGCGCTCTCTTTAATATTTATAAGCCCTGCTTGTGATTTTATTTTTCCGACTTGGCTATTTAAATTAAGATTTAAATCTGCGAATTCATATTCAAAGCCAAAATTCACAAATTCGGTTTTTGCAATTGGGCTTAGGCCAATATTTGTCCAGCTTGAGCTTAAAAGACTTCCCTTTTCACTTAATTCGCCAATCCCAAAATTAAAATTCCCGCCATTAATTTTATACTTATAATTTAATAGCGATAGATTTTTTGAGCCTAGATTTTCATTTTTAAGCAATGTTCCGTTTAAATCTTTTAAGCTTTGCCCATTATAAATTGATAATTCATTATTCCCAATATCAAAGCTTAGAGCCGCTGATTTATCGGCATTATTCAATGCAAAAAGCCCAAAGCGATTATTTGAAAACGACTTATTTATTGGCGCAAATGGCGCTTGACCCCCATTAAGTCCATAAGCAAATTTAATTTTTAAATTTTCTGTTTGGGTTTCAGTTAATCCAAAAAAGCTAGTCTCAATATTTGGTGAATTTCCCCATGCTTTATTAAATTCAATCGGGGTATTAAAACCAATAAAGCCATTTTCGCTTATAGAATAATTTTCCAAGCTTTCATTTTTAAGAATTTTCGGAATCACATTTAAACTTGATGATCTTAGGCGCGGATTAAGAAACTGATTAAAACTACGGCTATATTTATCATAAACCCCATAAGAAATATTAGAGTTTAAAATAGCATCGCCCATAGCGGGGCTAAGATTAATATTTAAATCATTAATACTTACAAGCTCGGTGCCATTAACAAGACTTTGCGTTGTACCAATAGGTGAGAATGCAGTCGCAAGATTTACAAGCCCACGCCCATAAACATCATCAATTCCTGTCGCGCCTAAATCTGTCGCGCTTGTAAGAAGTATATCTATTACTTGTTCTGCATTTAAATTAGGAAAAGCCTGAAATAATAATGCCGCCGCCCCTGAAACATGTGGTGCGGCAAATGAAGTTCCTGAAACTACATAACAAGAACCTGCATTACAATCTGTTATTAATCGGGCATTACTTATGAAATTGCCTGCACTATCTTTTGTTGAAGCCCCAGGTGCAGTCACATAAAAATCCTTAACCGCACCCGCTTTGTTAGAAAAATCAGCCATATTATTTTGATAATCACTGGCGCCAACAACAATCATTCGGCCTCTAAATCTTGGATCTGTTGCAAAGCGCCCTGGCCAACCTGATTCGGCCGCACTTTCATTTCCAGATGCTACGACAATTACCAGACCTGCATTTACCGCGCGAATTAAAGCGTTTTGGAAGGAAGTGCCCGATCTATCTGTACCTGAACCAAGCGAAAGATTAATGACTTTTGCGCCATCAGTAATAGCGGTATCAATTGCTCTTGTAATATTAGATTCCAATAAATCACAAGAATCTTCTGCGCTAGTGCAAGAATCTATATTGTCTACTCTATATGATAATATTTTAGATCTGAACGCTACACCAACTGTGCCTGTGCCATTAAATTCATTGGCAATAAATCCTGATACAAAAGTCCCGTGTCTTTCATTTTCATTCACCGTTGTGCGCGTTCCGATAATATCTTTATTAATAAGAATATTACCTTTTAAATCTGGCTGATCTGGATCAATCCCTGTGTCAATGACGCCGACTTTTATGCCATTGCCATCCGCGCCCCTTTGCCATGCATTAATGGCATTTATCCCTCTTAAGCCCCAGCTTCTTGTATATTCAGAGCTTGTGGAAGTTGGGTGAGTAATCGGTGGTGGCGAAGGCGG
>CAYUCW010000040.1:6276-11253 GCA_964443435.1 uncultured Caulobacteraceae bacterium
TTGTATATTCAGAGCTTGTGGAAGTTGGGTGAGTAATCGGTGGTGGCGAAGGCGGTGGAGGAGGAGGAGGCGGTGGTGGTGAAATAATTGGTGGTGCAGGTGGCACTGTACCAACGCTGCCTCCTCCTCCGCCGCCACCAGAAGCACAAGAGGTTAAAACGCTTGCTGAAGCTAAAAATATAAATAAAGCACGTATATTCATAATCCACCTGAAATAATTAAATATTATTCCAATGATTTCATGAATATAAAATTAAAATTATTGCGCGGTCCAACCGCCATCCATTGGCAATATTGCACCATTTATTGAAGCCGCATTTTCGGATGCAAGAAAAACTGCAAATGCGCCTAATTGCTCAATTGTTACAAATTGTTTTGTTGGCTGCGCCGCAAGTAAAACATTTTCGATTACTTCTTTTTCACTTATGCCGCGTGCCTTTGCGGTATCGGGAATCTGATTTGCCACAAGCGGTGTATAAACATATCCTGGGCATATAGCATTACAAGTTATGCCATCAATTGCATGCTCAAGCGCAATAGTTTTGGTAAGCCCAACAATGCCATGCTTTGCCGCAACATATGCAGATTTAAAGGGCGAAGCCACAAGTCCGTGCGCCGAAGCAATATTGATTATACGCCCAAATTTGCTTTCCGCCATTTTACCAATTGCATGTTTAATTGTATGAAATGCCGAGGATAGATTTATTCCAATAATTGCATCCCATTTTTCATCGGGAAAATCTTCAATTTTTGAAACATATTGAATACCGGCATTATTCACCAAAACATCAATCTTACCGAATTTAGCTTCGGCAGACTTTATCATTGTTTTTATTTCGTCGGGCTTAAGCATATTGGCGGCATCATAAACCACCTCGCCTTTTGTAATTTTTTGAAGCTCTGCAATTTCTTGTTCAATGACATCTGAATCGCCTAAACCATTAATAATAATATTATAATTTTCTTTGGCAAAGCTTTGGGCAATGCCAAGACCAATCCCAGATGTAGAGCCAGTTATAAGTATAGTTTTCATATTTTTAAACTATCAAAGCCCCTTAAGTTTAACAAGCTTATAAAAATTAAAACTTGCCAAAATAATGCCATGTTTGCTAAATAATATGCATTATGACCAAAAATAAAAAAAATTCGACTACGCCTTTAACCATTATTTTGGTTATTATACTTGCGCTATATTTTACCAATCCCACTGAAGATGGTTTAAGATCGCTTATGCGTAGTCAAAAGGATTTAAAAACACAGGTTGCGTCACACTTTCCTATTAATCGAGAGAATTATTTTCTGTTTTCAAAATTTGAAATTAAATATGGAATTGGCAAAAAAACTTGTTATGGCGCGTTTAAATATGTGATTATCTGTCCTTCTGTTAAAGAAGACAAATGAAGCTTTTATTCGTCTGTAGTAAAAATCAATTAAGAAGCCCAACTGCGGAACATATTTTTTCACAAATTAATGGCATAGAAGCATTATCCGCAGGCACAGAAAAGGATGCGGACGTACCACTTGATGAAGAATTAATTGAATGGGCCGAATATATTTTTGTAATGGAAAAAACCCATGAAAGAAAAGTCAGAGAAAAATTCAAAAAGCAGATTAATAACCAAAAAATAATTTGCCTTAATATTAAAGATGATTTTAAATATATGGATAGTGAATTAATTAAAATTCTTAAATCAAAACTTGAAAAATATTTATGACCAATCCCAAGGATTACATCCAAAGCTTTGAACAAGAAGTCCAAGATATTTTAAATAATATTTGCGCTATGGCGCGTGAAATTATCCCAGATGTTACAATAAAAATATCTTATGGAATGCTTGGGTTTCATCTTGAAAAATACGTATTTTATTTTGGGGCCTTTAAAAATCATTGCAGCCTGTTCCCAACTATTATTCTTAATGACGAATTATTAGAGCTTACAAAAAATTATAGAAACCCAAAGGGTAATATGATTTTTAAATATTCTAATGAAATTCCCTATGACTTAATCCGTCAATTATTAGAAATTAGATATAAGCAATATAGAGGCATACTTTAAGCATAAACTTCTGTTCTTAATGTAGTATAATCATTGACTCTATTAAACTCTAAAGCTATACGCGCCGTTCAAGTTTCACCCTTATGGGTATATTCTCAGGAATTGCGTTATGAAAGTAAAAAGTTCTTTAAAATCTTTGAAAAGCCGCCACGCTGCTTGTCAAGTTGTGCGCCGCAAAGGCAAAGTATATGTAATCAATAAAGTTGACCCTCGCTTTAAAGCTAAGCAAGGTGCTTGCCACTAATATTGATTAAAAGTCATTTTTGACTTTTTGCACTATTAAGCAATTGATTTTTTGACAATAACCCGCCTTGTAATATGGCGGGTTTTGTTGTTTATAATTTACAAACAACAGGTTGGAATCAATATGCGCAAAATAAATCTTGGTAAAACTGACTTAATCGTTTCAAATATTTGTCTTGGCACTATGACCTATGGCGAACAAACCAGTGAGCCAGACGCATTTGACCAAATGGATTATGCATTATCAAATGGTATAAATTTTTTTGATACTGCCGAAATTTACGCTATCCCGCCAAGACCTGAAACTCACGGTGCAACCGAAGCCATAATTGGCAATTGGATGATGGCAAGAAAAGCCCGTGATAAAATTATTCTTGCAACCAAAGTATGTGGGCGTTCTGGCGCAAATTGGTTAAGACTTGCCGGCGAAACATGCCGCGTCATCGAAAGCCAGATTGATTATGCCATAGAGCAATCTTTAAGAAGACTGCAAACCGATTATATCGACCTTTATCAAATCCATTGGCCTGATAGATTGATTGGCAATTTTGGCACTTTCACACATCGGGAAATTGCCGAATATACACCTTTTGAAGAAGTGCTTAGCATTATGGATAAGCATATAAAAAAGGGCAATATCCGCCATATTGGCGTATCAAATGAAACCCCATGGGGCGTAATGCGTTATATTGCAGAAAGTGAAAAAAATGGACTTCCAAGAATAGCGACAATTCAAAATTGCTATAATCTTGTTAATCGTAGTTTTGAGCCTTTTAACTCGGAAACCTGTACAGAAGAAGGGATTTCTTTACTTGCATATTCGCCACTTGGACAAGGTTATCTTACTGGTAAATATTTAAATGGCGCACGTCCAATTGGTTCTCGCACTCAATTATTTGATAGGGGTGATAGATATGAAACCCCATCGGCCGAGACTATGATTGAAAAATATGTAAATACCGCAGCAAGGTTTGGATTATCACCAATTGAACTTGCCTTGAAGTTTTGTGATACAAGGCCGTTTCTTGCTTCGACAATTATTGGGGCAACCAATATGGATCAATTAAAGATTATAATTAATGCCTTTAATGCCGAATGGTCCGATGATATTGAAAATGCGGTTAATCTTTTACATATGTCTTGCCCTAATCCGGTTGTTTAATGCTAAGATTATTCTTATCAATTCCTGTGCCCGAAAAAATAGGTATTGAGCTTTTAAGGCTGCAAACAGGATTAGAGAATGTCCGCTATAGTCCAATTGAGAATTTCCATATTACATTGTTTTTCTTAGGCGATACTAACGAAGCAATCGCTAGTGAAATTGACGAAGCCATAAGTGAAATAGAATTTCCAAGCTTTGATTTAAAACTGAAGGGTGCTGGGTTTTTTGGTGGCGAAGAACCATATTCATTTCATATATTGGTTGAAGAGAATAGAGATTTAAATTTATTACAATCAAAAATCGCAAATATACTCAAGAAATTTGGCATTTTAAGCGATCATAAAAAATATATACCGCATGTTACGCTTGGATATTGTAAGCCCATGTGCCTTGCTGATGATATTATTAAGTTTGAAACTCAAAATGCACTTTATAGTTCAAAAAAATGGCAAGCAGATAGGTTTCATCTTTATTCATCACATTTAGGAAATACGGCAAGTGTTTATCGATTAGAAGCGGTATATCCGCTTAAGTAAATTGACCTAAACAAACTTAGCTGTTAATTCGCATTTATTATTTTGGAAATTTCACTGGAAAATTTTAGGGGGAAGTATGACATATCCGACAGGCAATTTAATGGCAGGCAAACGCGGTGTGGTAATGGGCGTTGCCAATGATAAATCAATCGCTTGGGGCATTGCTTCGCAATTAGCGGCGCAAGGTGCCGAAATTGCTTTTACTTACCAAGGTGAAGCTCTTGAAAAGCGTATGCGCCCTTTGGCTGAATCTGTTGGTTCTAATATTATTCTTGAGTGTGATGTAACTAATGATGAAGCAATGGATAAAACTTTTGCCGAACTAGAAGCCAAATGGGGTAAAATTGATTTTTTAGTGCACGCAATTGCATTCTCTGATAAAAATGAGCTTAAAGGATCATTCACTGAAAATACTTCACGTGAAAACTTCTTAAGAACTATGGATATTTCTTGCTATTCTTGGGTCGCGGTTGCTAAACGTGCGTCAAAACTTATGGAGCGCGGCGGCTCTATGATTACTCTTTCTTATTTGGGTGCAGAGCGCGTAATTCCTTCTTATAATGTTATGGGCGTTGCCAAAGCCGCACTTGAGGCCGCTACTCGCTATATCGCCCGTGACCTTGGCACAGAAGGCATAAGAGTGAATGCAATCTCAGCCGGGCCAATGCGTACTTTGGCACTTGCAGGCATTAAAGGTGGACGTGATTTAGTTGGTACTGGACGTGAATGGTCACTTCTAAAAGAAGACACAAGCATGGAAGGTATTGCGGGCTGTGCGCTTTGGTTATTATCAGATATTGGTGCATCAACTACTGCCGAAGTTATCCATGTTGACGCGGGCTTCCATGTAGTTGGCGTTCCTGATGGGCTTGGCGAAGAATAGGTTTATTTCCTAATCTTAGGAATTAGCCAAATTTAGAAATAAAATAGTGCCTAATTATTTAGGCACTATTTCTTTATCTGGTTTCTTTTTTCCAGAA
>CAYUCW010000040.1:11353-19532 GCA_964443435.1 uncultured Caulobacteraceae bacterium
AATAGTGCCTAATTATTTAGGCACTATTTCTTTATCTGGTTTCTTTTTTCCAGAATCATATGCTTCGGGCGGTAAGCCTATTGGTGATAATCCGCCTATAAATTGCTGCGCCTTAAGGCTTTGCCCATATTTATCGGTACAGATTTTTTCACGCAAATCTATGACTGCGTTTGAGTTCTCTATTGCTCCATCTTTAGTTTTATCAGGCACAATATTATTTGCGGCATCTTTGGCGAAATCCGCGGCAAATTCATAAGCATCATAAATGGTTGATGCGCCGCCACTTGTAAGAATTGGCGCGGCTTTATGTGACCATATAATTGCCGCCAATTGCTTTTGATTTGGGTCAAGCACTTCGGATTCCGCCGATAGTTTACCAAGCCCAAGCGGAAGCCTTAATGGGCCAGGAATGGCACTTGAAACCGCCGAAGCCATTCTTCCTGTTGGTTCAAAATCAGTAATAAATACTTTCATTATTAAAGTGTTTTCAGAATTTGTTTCACGAATATCAAATGTTTTTGCAAGTTTTAAACAAATTTCTCTATCTATAAGGTTTGCAACAATATCGAGGCGGGCTTCACCTGATTTATTTAAGACTTCTTGTGAAATCTTAGTCTGTTCAATATAAATTGAATTATATTTTTTTAAGCCTTCGGTATCGGCAAAAGTTTTATATTTTGCCCTTATGCCTTTTTCTTCGGTTAAACTATTATAATTACTAAGATTGCTAGCTTCGGGAATGCTTGAACACGCGCCCAATAGACCAATTGAAATAAACAATAATTTTTTATTCATTGATTCTATATTTTTACGCATATCTATTCTTTTCATTCTATAGCAAATAATTTCACCATATTGATATACGATAGAATAAAGAAATAAGATGCATAAAAAAAGGCAGGATTTAAATCCTGCCTTAAAAATTTATTCCGCCGCTAGGCTTATTGGATTTTCCAGTCTATGAACCATTTCAAGTGGAACAATCTGCCAAACTTTTTGAACTTCTTCCTCAAAATTATCAAGGATTTCACGAGCACGTGGCGAATTTGTCATTTCCACATGCTTTTCAAGGTTTGATTTGAATAATTCCAAATAATAAGGAGTTTGAATTCTCTGCCATAAAACCGATTCTGGATTGATTAGATTAGTAATCTTATCATTACCGCTCCAGATGAAGGCCATACCGCCGGTCATACCCGCACCGAAATTGTCGCCAATTTCGCCAAGAATAGTTACAAGACCACCAGTCATATACTCACAGCCATTCGCGCCAACGCCTTCAACCACCGCAGTTGCGCCAGAATTACGAACCGCAAATCTTTCGCCCGCTTTACCCGAAGCATATAAATAGCCAGAAGTCGCGCCATAAAGACAAGTATTACCAATAATTGAATTTAAGTGCGGTTTAAGGCCTGAAGATCTTGAAGGTCTTAGGCAAATTGTTGCGCCAGATAGGCCTTTACCAACATAGTCATTAGAATCCCCAACAACATCAAGTGTAAGACCTTTTACGCCAAATGCACCAAGTGACTGACCGCAAGAGCCTTCAAGCTTAACAGTTAATCTACCTTCTGCAAGGCCATCCATACCGAATTTGCGAACAATTTCAGAAGAAGAACGTGTACCAATTGCGCGTTGTACGTTTCTTACACGATATGCAACTTGCATTTTTTCACCGCGTTCAAAGAATGGACGCGCATCTGCTAGGATTTCTTTATCAAGAGTATCTGGAACTTCAATTCTTGGTTTTTCGCTTATGAAATCAAGCGGCTTAGAGCCCTCAACACGCACTAATAATGGGTTAAGGTCAATATCATCAATATATTCCGCGCCACGTGAAATTTGCGCCAATAAATCAGTACGACCCATAACTTGGTTTAGAGTAGTAAAGCCAAGACTTGCAAGGATTTCGCGAACTTCTTCGGCAATAAAGCTCATGAGATTTATTACTTTTTCAGGAGTTCCTGTGAATTTCTCACGTAAGGCCTCGTCTTGAACACAAACCCCTACAGGACAAGTATTTGAATGACATTGGCGAACCATAATACAGCCCATAGCCACAAGTGACGCCGTGCCAATACCAAATTCTTCCGCGCCAAGCATTGCCGCAATAACAATATCACGACCAGTTCTTAGACCACCATCAGTTCTTAATAATACGCTATCACGTAAATTATTAAGGGTTAAAACTTGATGCGCTTCAGCTAGGCCAAGCTCCCAAGGTAAACCTGCATATTTAATCGAAGTTTGCGGAGAAGCACCAGTGCCGCCCACGCCGCCCGCGATAAGAATAATATCGGCTTTGGCTTTGGCAACACCTGCGGCAACCGTTCCGACACCTGATTGAGCCACAAGTTTAACGCAAACTTTAGCAATCGGATTGATTTGCTTAATGTCATAAATCAATTGCGCCAAATCTTCGATAGAATAAATATCATGATGTGGCGGCGGTGAAATAAGCATAACGCCAGGGGTCGCATGGCGAAGTTTTGCAATCATTTCCGTAACTTTAAAGCCTGGAAGCTGACCGCCCTCGCCGGGTTTTGCACCTTGCGCAACTTTGATTTCAACTTCGCGGCATTGGTTTAAATATTCAGCGGTAACGCCAAAACGACCTGATGCAATCTGCTTAACCGCAGAGTTTGCATTATCACCATTTGGAAGCGGCAAATAACGGGATCTATCTTCGCCGCCTTCACCTGAAACTGATTTTGCACCAATGCGGTTCATTGCAATATTTAAAGTTCCATGTGCCTCTGGTGATAATGCACCAAGTGACATACCAGGTGTTAAGAATAATTTACGAATTGAATTTATGCTTTCAACTTCTTCCAAAGGAATTGGCTTTGTGCTTGGTCTAAAGTCAAGCAAATCACGAACTTGAATTGGCGCACGGCCTTCTAATGATTGGCTATATTTTTTGAACATTGGATAAGATCCAGTATTCACCGCATGCTGCATCATATGGATTTGGTTTGCTTCAAGGGCATGTAATTCACCAGAAGCACGAACGCGGTAAAGACCACCAATAGGCAATGTGCCATTTGGATAATCCCATGCTTTATCGTGTAAATCTTGTGCTTTTTTGGCAAGACCTTTAAGGCCGATACCCGAAATACGCGATGACATACCTGGGAAATATTGACTTACTAGAGCACGTGAAAGACCAAGCGCTTCGAAATTATAACCACCGCGATATGATGCAATAACCGAAATCCCCATTTTAGAAAGGATTTTCATAAGGCCCGCTTCAATAGATTTTTTATAATTCGCTACGGCTTTATTAAGTGAAATATCACCAAGTAAGCCACGTGAATGTCTATCGGCAATTGAATCTTGCGATAAATAAGCATTTACGCAAGTCGCGCCAACACCAACTAATACTGCAAAATAATGAGTATCCATACATTCAGCAGAACGCACAATAAGCGAACAATAAGAACGTAAGCCTTTTTCAACTAGATGCGCATGCACACCGCCAGTTGCAAGAATGATTGGCGCAGATATGCGGTCGGCGTTTTGCTCTTCATCGGTAAGAACAATCTGACTTTTGCCAGAGCGCACCGCGTCTTCGGCTTCGGCTTTAATTCTGTCCAAAGCTGATTTTAAAGCAAGCTCCGCAAGTTTTGAATTTGCAGGTTTTTCATAAGTACAATCAATACTTATTAAGCTATCACCCATAAGCGGAAGCATTCTTTGATACATACCAGTTGTAAGAACTGGGCTTTCAAGAACAAACACATCTTGTTGAGTTTCATCGGTTGCAAGTATATTCCCAAGATTTTTAAATCTTGTTTTAAGCGACATAACTTTTTCTTCGCGTAATGGGTCAATCGGTGGATTGGTAACTTGCGCAAAGTTTTGCTTAAAGAAATGCGATAAAGGTCTATAGCGGTTTGAAAGCACTGCAAGTGGGCTGTCATCACCCATAGAGCCAAGAGCTTCTTTACCTTCTTCCGCCATTGGCGACAAAATAAGTTCAAGATCTTCAAAAGAGAAACCCGCACCAATTTGACGGCGCAATAATTCTTCTTTGTCAAACAATCTTGGCTCTTCACCCGGGCCAACAGTTGTTTCAAGATCTAATACATTTTCAAGCCATTTTTCATATGGATGTTTTTCAGAAAGCTTATCAATTATTTCTTCATGCTTATAAAGTTCTTTTTTGATTGTATCAAAAGCAATCATCTGACCTGGGCCTAATGCGCCATGTTCAACAATTTCTTTATTATCAAGAGGGCACATGCCAGTTTCAGAACCAACCGCAAGCACATTATCTTTAGTAATAGAATAGCGCATTGGTCTTAGGCCATTTCTATCAAGACCTGCGATTGCCCAACGTCCATCAAAAATCGCAAGAGCCGCAGGGCCGTCCCAAGGTTCCATAACCGCATTACAATATGCATAGAATGCACGATGCGAAGGCTTCATGATATTTTCATGCTTTGCCCATGCTTCTGGAACTAATAATGATTTTGCCATAGGGCCAGAACGACCAGCACGAACCAAAATTTCACAAGCCGCATCAAGTGCCGCAGAATCAGAAGACCCTGGCTGTACCACTGGTTTTACATCGGCTTGTTGGTCACCAAATACATGCGAAGCCATGCGGATTTCATGCGATTTCATCCAATTAACATTGCCTTTAATAGTGTTAATCTCACCATTATGAGCAAGCATGCGGAATGGTTGTGCCAAACGCCATTGCGGGAAAGTATTGGTTGAATATCTTTGGTGATAAATCGCAACGCTTGATACAAAACGCTCATCTTGAAGGTCAGGATAGAAAGTGTCTATATGCTCCGCTAAGAACATTCCTTTATAAATAACTGCTTTTGAAGAGAATGAGCAGATATAAAAATCAAGCAAATTCTGGGCAAGCGCATTTTTTTCAATACGACGGCGACAAAGATATAAAGCTCTCTCAAGCTCAGCAGGTTCACGATTTTCAGGATCATGGAATAAAATTTGTTCAATCTCTGGGCGCGTATCATTGGCTTTTTGACCAATAACCGAAATATCAACAGGAACTTGACGCCAGCCATAAAGATAGAAGCCAGAGCGTAAAACTTCGGTTTCAACAATTGTTCTTGCACGTTCTTGCGCACCAAAATCCGTACGCGGAAGGAAAATTTGTCCTACGCAAATCGGGGCATCAGTAGGCTTAGCACCTGTAAGCTCAACTTGGGCGCGGAAGAATTCCTGCGGCACGTCTATTCTTATGCCCGCACCATCGCCAGTTTTGCCATCGGCATCAACCGCACCGCGGTGCCAAACATTTTTAAGCGCTTTGATTGCCATTGTAACAATTTCACGACGCGCCTGTGAATCAAGGGAGACAACAATACCTACGCCGCATGAATCTTTTTCATCATCAATATTATAAGCATTAGCATCAATTAATGCTTTTTGATTAGCAAGATAGTTTAAAGTTTCAGAAGAAATTTCGTTTAAAGGTAATTTTGACATTTTATTATGCCTTATTTGAAAGATATTTATGAATATGTTGTGCCGCTTCCATGCCGTCTTTTAGTGCCCAAACCACTAAAGATGCACCGCGAACAATATCGCCCGCCGCAAACACGCCATCAAGATTAGTAAGACCAGTTGAAGCACTTATTTTCACAGTTCCCCATTTAGTAGTCTTAAGCTCTGGCTCATCAAAAAGATTTGGTAAATCTTCAGGTTCAAAACCAAGCGCCGAAATCACTAAATCAGCAGGTAAAAACTCTTCTGAATTTTTAATTTCTTCAATGCCTTGGCGGCCCGAACCATCGGCCTCAGTTAAGCGCATGCGCGAAACTTTTATGCCTGTGATTTTCTCACCTTCTAATACAAGCTCTTTAGGTGCAGAAAGCCATTTGAAAACCACGCCTTCTTCTTCGGCATTTTTCACTTCGCGTGCCGATCCTGGCATATTGGCTTTATCACGACGATATAAACAAGTAACCGATTTTGCGCCTTGGCGAATTGATGTTCTTACGCAATCCATAGCAGTGTCGCCACCACCAATTACGATTACATTTTTACCATTCGCGTTTAATTCGCCATTGTCATATTCTTTGATTTTATCACCAAGACCAACTTTGTTAGAAGTGATAAGGAAATCCAAAGCTTTTTTAGAAGCGCCATCACCCGCAAGACCAAGGCCGCGCGCTTTATAAACGCCAGTTGCAATAAGAACCGCATCAAATTCTGATTTTATATCCGCAAAAGCAACATCAGTTCCAATATTCACACCAAGCCTGAATTCCGCGCCAGCGTCTTCAAGTTCTTTCATGCGGCGCGCCACCGCTTCTTTTTCAAGTTTAAACCCTGGGATACCATAAACAAGAAGTCCGCCCGCTCTATCATGGCGATCAATAATTGTAACTTTATAGCCTAAGCTTAAAAGATTTTGTGCCGCCGCAATCCCCGCAGGGCCCGAACCAATAATCGCAACACTTTGATTCTTAGTTTTATTAGCTTTTAAAGGTTTTACCCAACCATTGGCAAAAGCGGTTTCAGTTAGGAATCTTTCCACCGCACCAATTGTTACCGAACCATGAGTTGATTGCTCAATCACACAGCTTCCTTCGCAAAGCCTATCTTGCGGACAAATACGACCACATATTTCAGGCAATGGATTAGTCGCCGAAGAAATCGCATAAGCTTCTTCAAGACGACCAGTCGCCGCAAGCTTTAACCAATCAGGAATATTATTTTGAAGTGGGCAGCCAGATTGACAGAATGGAACACCACACTGTGAGCATCGTGAGGCTTGCTCCTCTGCTTTTTGCAGAATAAACTCACCATAAATTTCCAAAAAATCATTCGCGCGAACATCTGCCTCACGCTTTTTAGGCATTTCTTGGTCAATTTTGACAAACTTCAACATAGGCTCAGCCATTGTTTTTTCCTATAAAATCAATGTGTTATGTAAAGGATTAAATAATAATCCGCTAAATTTCGTTCTTAATATTTGAAAAACCGCCATAACACAAGTACTTTTTCATAAATAGGTAAATAATGCGCCCTTTTTAATGTTGAAAAAGATTCTCAATAAGCTAAGTGAGAATCTTTAATTGCAAAATCATGCATAAATAATACGCAAACTTGACCTATATGTAAAAATAAACATTTCTCTAGAAAGGTTTGCACTTAATGAATTGTCAACTCAAATATTATATGTCATTCAAACCATATTTATAAGCAAATTTATAGTGAGTTAGTATGAACGAATTGGCGGAATACATTAATGCAATTATATTAGGCATTGTTGAAGGCTTAACCGAGTTTTTGCCCGTTTCTTCCACTGGACATATATTACTTGCCGAAGAATTAATTGGTGCAAAATCACCCGAAGCCTTTGAAACCATGATACAATTGGGCGCAATTTTGGCAATTTGCGTTTTATATTTCAAAAAGCTTTGGCAAGTTGTTCTTGATCTTCCGACCAAAAAGCAAGCCCAAGATTTTGCGCTTGGCATTATTATCGCATTTTTGCCGGCCATGATTATTGGCTATTTGGCGCATGATTATATTAAGACCTATTTATTTAATACCAAAGTCGTTTCCATCGCACTTATTATTGGTGGCATTATTATAATTATTGCCGAAAAATATAGACCAGAGCCAGTAATTAAAGATGTTGATGATATAAACCTTAAGACCGCAATAAAAATTGGCCTTGTGCAATGTGTTGCTATGATTCCTGGAGTTTCACGCTCAGGTGCAACCATTATTGGCGGTATGTTTATGGGCGTTGAAAGAAAAGCCGCCGCAGAATTTAGCTTTTTCCTTGCCATACCAACCATGCTTGGGGTTTTTGTTTATGATTTTTACAAAAATAAAGATGTTTTACTTGCATCGGGCGGCCATGAATTAATGGTTATTGCCATTGGCTTTATTGTTTCATTTATTTCCGCGCTTTTGGTGGTAAATCCTTTCTTAAAAATAGTGACCAAAGTCGGCTTTACCCCATTTGCATATTATAGAATTATAGCTGGCGCGATTATGTTGTATGTGACTTATGGGTAGGGACGTTTAAAATTTACCTTGATTTATCTCTGAATTGTAGAAATAGTCATTTCTTCATAAAATTGAGATTAACATCATGGATTTACGAGAAAAATTAACTAAGCGTTTGGCAACTAAGAATGACATTAAAAAAATAGAGTCCATACTTAAGTCAGATAAT
>CAYUCW010000041.1:0-5674 GCA_964443435.1 uncultured Caulobacteraceae bacterium
TATTTATTTTTTATATGGACGATGATTTTTAACAAAAAAAAGCGGCATTACTGCCGCTTAAATTATGTTTTTTCGATTATTTCATCTGGGTCATCTTTAAGATTATTCCACCAATATTTTTTAAGCAATAATGTAGTAATTATAACTATGACCATACTTAAATAGAATGGCATAAATTCTTTAATAATAAGGAATATTGCACTTGCCGTGATTGCGGTTTGCCAAATTATTCCAACCAGAACATTAAATAAATCGCGGCCAATATCATTATTCTTTGTAATGATTTTGCCATCTTGGATTAATGCGTCATAAATTGGGCTCCAAAATCCCCAAGGACGAGTTTTAAAATAAAATTCCTTTAAAACTTCAATATCAGTTGCCGGCGTCAAATAAGAACCCACAACCGCAACTATTATGCAGATTAAAAAGACCAGAGGAAATGCCTGAAGCTCATTTATTTTAAAAATCGGCATTGCAAGTGCTATTGCTACGCCCAGCGCCATTGAAAGAAAATAGCCAGTGCCATTTAAACGCCACCAAAACCATTTTACAAAATTTGCGGCTGTATATCCACCGAAAAGCCCTGTTGCAAGCCATGCAACAATATCATTAAGGCTTGTTAGCTGCCATCCGATTATTGTACCTATAACTGCAAAACTAATTGAAACTATGTATGAAAGATTGACATATTTTTTTTGCGAAGCATTTGGATTGATATATTTTTTATAAATATCATTAACAATATATGCAGGCGCCGCATTAAGCGAAGCTGAATATGAAGCCATAAATGCCGATAAAAGACCCGCAAGTGTAAGCCCTAATAAGCCTATGGGGATAAATTTATTTATTGCAAAAGGCAATATTGCGTCAAAATCACCAGTGAATTCTTTGCCATTTGCCGCCGCTTCAGTTGCAAGTCTTGTCCATTCTGGGCCAATAAATACAACCGCCAAAACCGCAAGACCTGTAATCATTAAATAGCGAGGGAATAATAATACGACATTCACAACCGCAGACATTTTAGCCGCTTCTACAGGTGATTTTGTCGATAGGATTCTTTGCATATCATAGTTTGGAACTGGTCCGGCCATTGATTTAAAAACGCCTTGAAAAAGCATTAAACCTACAAAAATACTAAACCAAGAATGGCCTTCTTTTTCAATAGTTTTTTGTGCCGATGTTGCCACAATCTGATTTTCCGGAGTTGCCGCGCCTGCTACAGCGCCCCAATCAAGATTAAGCATATTACCAAAACTTATTTTTTCCCAACCATCAGGAACAGCCGCAGCAAGCATTTCATGACTCACTGTTGTGAATGCAATATAACCAATTGCAAGACATACAACTAATTTTATATAAAATTGCAATACTTCGGTTACTACAACCGAATACATGCCACCTTTGACTGAATAAATCGTTGTTAAAGCAACAATAATCACACCATAAATTTTATCATTTAATAAAATATCATTACTGAATCTTATTGGGGAAAATTCGGCAGCAAGCTTTCCAATCCCTAAAAAGCTAAAGGCAATAGATCCTACAACCGTAATAAGTGCGAATATGATATTAATCATATGCGAAGCTTTCGCGCCCTTATCCTCACCAAACCTAAAATTAATCCATTCAGCGCCAGTAAGTTTTCCAGACCTTCTTAACCAAATAGACAAAAAAACCATAAGGAAAATTTGATTGAAAACCGGCCACATCCATGGAAAATATATAGACTTAACACCATAAACCACCAATAAGCCTACCATCCACATTGTGCCGGCGACGTCAAACATTCCTGATGCGTTAGAAAGACCAAGCGTGTACCAAGGCAATTTATTTCCAGCCAAGAAATAATTACTTAAACTTCCTGAAGAAAGTTTTGCAACCCAAAAGCCAAGCCCAATACTCACCGCCAAATATAGCAGCACTATTGAGATATCAATAATGTGTAATTCCATTTTCCTAACCCTTAGTTTTTTCTCTTTTTATAATTTCTAATAATGCGCGACCATTATGATAGGGGCATTTCCAATCACCCGCTAAATATTGATTTTGCTTTCCAGAATTTTTCGCATACCAAGTAAATTCGCCAAACCCGTTTTGACCATATTCTTTCTTGGTATATTCCCATATTTTATAGATTATATTCAAATATTTTTCGTCATTGGTGAATTTATAGGTGAAATAAAATCCCATAATGGATTCGAATTGCCCCCACCATTCGCCATTTTTATCTATATGTTCTAAGTTTCCATCAGATTCATAATAAACCGCACCATCGCTTGATACGCCATGCTTTAAAGTATTATCGCCCAATATTATTGTTATTTCCTTGGCATATTTAATATAATCATCATTCTTTAAAGCCAATGCCGCTTCATATAAAAGCCACGCTGTTTCAATTTCATGTCCAAAAGAAATATTATCACTTTCTGGCGTCCAATCATTTGCAAAAAATAATTTTAAATGTTGAGAGTCTTCATCATAAATAAGATTAAGGAAAATATTTAGACAATCTTCAAGCGCCAATTCGGTCTGTTCAGAAGGCATAATTAGATATAAGCTTGTATAAGCCTCAAGAATATGAAGATGTGTGTTCATACTCTTTGCCGAATTAAGATCCTTATCAGATAGCCTTATATCTTCTATTATTTTAAACTCTTTTGATAAGGCTTCTATATAGCCACCAAATTCCTTTTCTTTGAAATGGGTTTCAATAATTTCAAAAGTCGCGAAGGCTATTTCTAGGCTTAGTTTGTTTTTTGTAAGCTTATAATGTTCAATAAGTGCATAAACTGCAAAGGCTTGAGCATAGGCTTGCTTTTTAGTGCTCTTAAATTGTTTATCGCTGCTTATTGACCAGATAAAACCACCATTTTCATTGTCATAGAAATATTTAAGTAAAAATTCTTGTGCTTGATTGGCGTGTTTAATTGAAACAGTATTATTACTATATTGCGCATAGCTTGAAAAAAACCATAGCAATCTAGTAGCAAGAATTATGCAAAAGTCTGTTTCTTTGACAATATTATTAGCATTATCGATTTCAGGATAAATATTTCCATCGGTTTCTAATAATCTATTCCACCAAGAATATATATCTTCAATAGATTTACAAAATTCTTCTATTAAATCTGCTTTCATATTAGAGGCTTTTGTTTTTTTCAATTAATTCAATTCTTTGATCTACACAACCTCTTGAAGTTAAAGGATCTGTAGGGGTGTTTTTACAATAATCAATAAGCCTATCTATTGTTGAATACGCAACATGAAGTCTTGTGTCTGAAGATGCATAATAAATATAAACATCACCATTATCACGACCAATCCATCCATTTGCAAATGTTACATTTGAAACATCTCCCAATCTTTCATAAGATTCGGGCGCAATAAAATGACCACCTGGTGAAAAAGTAACACGCCAAGGCTCATGTAAATCGGTCATAAACATATATAAAACATACCTTAGACCTGCGGCAGTATTTCTTACGCCATGCGCAAGGTGAAGCCAGCCTTCTGAAGTTTTAATTGGCGCAGGGCCTTGGCCATTTTTAACTTCTTTAATCGTGTGATAAACCTTACCGTCAATTACGGTTTCATTTTTAATTTCGGCATTTGCCATATCATCGCAAAGACCCCAGCCAATACCACCGCCAGAACCAACAGAGATAAATCCATCTTGAGGACGCGTATAAAGTGCATATTTATTATCGATAAACTCAGGATGCAGAACAACATTTCTTTGTTGCCCTGAGCTTGTAATTAAGTCTGGTAAACGCTCCCAATTTATAAGGTCTTTAGTGCGTACCAAACCACATTGTGCAACTGCCGCAGAAGTATCATTAGGAAGTTTAGTGTCTTTGCGCTCAGTACAAAATAATCCGTAAATAAAGCCGTCTTCATGTTCAACAAGGCGCATATCATACACATTAGTATCAGGCACTTCAGTTTGCGGCAGAACAACAGGTTTTTCCCAAAATCTGAAATTATCTATACCATTTTCACTTTCAGCAATTGCAAAAAATGATTTCCTATCAGTACCTTCAACGCGAACAATAACAACATACTTACCATTAAAAAATATCGCGCCGGCATTAAATGTTGCATTAATTCCCATTCTTTCCATCATAAATGGGTTGGATACTGGGTTTAAATCATAACGCCATTCAAGTGGAATATGGTGCCTTGTAATTACAGGATTTTCAAAACGTCTATAAACACCATTATGCTTAGTTTTTGGCTTATTTTTAGCACTTATCCATTTTCTATGCTCAGATACTAATTCATTTAAACGTTCTTGAGCGCTTATATTTTCAAAATATTCCATATTCTACCTTGTTTTTATAAAACACTATAACATGATAAATAAAATTGAAATATTTAATCTGGTTTTAAACTGTAATTGTCTTTATTATACAAAATAATTCGATTATGCTTTAGCTTCAATTCTATTTCTTATAAAAATATATATAGAAATTTGCGCCAAAATAAGCCCCATTATTACCCAAGTCATGCCAATATAATTATTAAAGACTAATGGGGTTAAAATGCTACTTGCCACTACAAAGCCCATCATTCTTATAAAACTTAGAGCGGAAGACGACATGGCATTCATGCCCTTAACATATTCAAGGGTTTGATACGTGATTGAAGGGGCATAAAATGCATTTGATATAGAATATAGGAAAATTGGAATTGCCGCCCAAGGCATGCTTGGTTTAAAGAAATACGAATATGAAACAAAATAAATACCCGAAATAAATAAAGCTATCATTCCATATTTAATAATCTCATTTACAGATAGTTTTCCTGTAATCTTTGTATTAAGTACCGAGCCTAAAGCAAGGCCAACAACAAACGGCACAAATACCCAACCAAACGAAGTTTCTTTAAGTTTTACAATATCAATAATAAAATCATTGGCGGTGGTTATAATCATACCTACCCCTGCAAAGCCACATGAAAGCGCGATGCAAGTTATTACAAATTTCCAATTAGTAAAAATAGATCCATAGGTTTTTACAAGGCTTAAAGGCTTAAATTCTAATCTATTTTCAGGCTTTAAGCTTTCTTCTAATGAAAACAAGCAAACGATAAAAAGCAATGTTCCAAATGAAGCCATAAGTATAAAATTAGATTGCCAGCCAAAATGTAATTGCAAATAACCGCCAATCATTGGCGCCGCCGCAGGGGCAATAGAAAATATTATTGTAAGCTGTGCAATAAGGCGGATTGCATCATCCCCCTTAAGCTTATCCCTTACAATTGCTTGACCCACAATTGCGCCAACAATGCTAAACATTCCCTGCAAAGAGCGGCAAACTAAGAAAAGTGTGTAATTTGGTGCAAATATCGCGCAAAGACTAGCGATTGTATAACCCATAAGAGAGAATAATATAATTTTCCTTCGCCCATAAGAATCGGAAATCGCGCCAATAAATAAAGTAACTATAGCTGCGGAAAACATAAAAATGCTAAGCGCATATTGCATCATGGCTTTGCTTATGCCGAAATATTCTTCAATCGCATGAAATGACGGAACAAAACTATCCATTGCAAACGGGCCAGTCATCGCAAGACCCGATAAAATAAGCGTGAGTTTTAAGTTTTTCAAAAGTCTATTTAATCATTTTAAGTGGGAGTTATAATTCTATAGACCCTTCAATTCCCAAAACGCAAT
>CAYUCW010000041.1:5774-8657 GCA_964443435.1 uncultured Caulobacteraceae bacterium
TTAAGTTACAGGTCTTAGTTCAATTTCAACGCGGCGATTTATGGCGCGTCCTTCAATTGTATCATTTGATGCTTTTGGCATGGTTTCACCCTTGCCTGAAACATATAAACGCTCTGGCTTTACGCCTTTTGCATTTATATAATTGGCAACCGAAGACGCGCGTCTTTGCGATAAATCAAGATTATACGCATCCGCGCCAGTTGAATCAGCGTGCCCAGTTACATCAACATAAGTCGCAGGATAGTCATTAAGCACCTTAGCAACATCATCAAGTGCCGCATAAAGATTTGCGCTTATTGCATCTGAATTAGTGGCAAAAGTAATATCACCTGGCATATTCAAAGTGATTTTATCGCCATCTCTTGCAACATCAACACCAGTGCCTTCAAGCTTTTTGCGAAGCTCGGCTTGTTGTTTATCCATATAATCGCCAATGCTTGCGCCCGCAATTGCACCAATCCCTGCACCAAGAACCGCATTTTTGCGACCCGCAGATGATTTATCATTAGATGCATATCCGGCGCCCGCACCAAGCACGGCGCCAATAAGCGCACCTGTTTTTTGATTATCGCGGACTTTTTGTCCAGTCACTGGATCAATACTTGTGCAAGCAGAAACCGCAAATACAAATAAAGGGGCGATTAATAGAAATTTCTTGTTCATTTTATTCTCCATGAATTAATCATAGTACTGGCGAATTAACCCAGTATGAACAAAAAATTTAATTATTTTAATGCTTTTACCGCTTCTAAAGTAAGCTTCACATGGTCCTTATAATCCATATTGCTATGAATGAATTTAATACGACCATCTTTGCCAATTACAAAGCTTGTGCGGTTTGTCATCATTTTACCAACAAGACCTACATTATAAGCTTTGATAATTTCAGGCGTAGCCCTTGCGACCGCAAATTTATCTCTACAGCCTTCTTTGGAAAATCTTGCAATATCGGCATCATTATCAGCCGACAAGCCAATAATATCTGCGCCAAGCGCTTTAAATTCCGCAGATTTTTCTGCAAACTCATGGGCTTCTAGCGTGCAGCCTTGGGTGAAAACTTTCGGGAAGAAATATAAAACCAATGGTCCATTTTTAAGCTTATTTTTAAGATTTAAATTAAATGACTTACCCGCTAAAGCACCAGTTGTGGTGAAATCAGGGGCGATAGAGCCGACAACAGGACCAGAAGCCACCACTTTTTTAACAGGTTTTGCCGGATTTTGAGCCACAGCAAAAGAAAAACTTCCAATTGCACCAATTATGACTGCCCCGATTATGAAATTTGTTAGATTGGACATGATTTTTCCTTTTAAAATATTATTCTATATACGACTTATAACACGATTAGATTATATATAAATCCAAATATAGGATATTACTTACAAATAAGCTTGAAATATGAATCCCTATTGTTTATGTTACATTATAACATTACTTAAAGAGCAATAAAATGATAGATTTTCCTCCCAATGCGGCACAAGAAACAATTGTAATCACTGCATCAGTTCCAACCAGTAAAAATGACATCACTCAGGGTGTAGTTATAATTGATAGATCCCACGCTTTATCACATTCAATAACAGGTGGAATTGGTGAAACACTTTCAGACCATACAGGCATAAAATCAACATTTTATGGCCCAAATGCTTCAAGACCAATTATTCGTGGTCTTGGCGAAGATAGAATTAAAATTTTATCAAATGGCCTTTTGGGTATTGATGCCTCAACAATTTCTCCAGATCATGCGGTAGCAATTGATGGCTTAGAAGCGCAAAAAATTGAAGTTCTTAAAGGTTCAAGTGCCCTTAGATATGGTGCAAATGCAGTTGGCGGCGTTGTAAATATTATTGATGGTCGTCTTTTAACTATAAAACCTGAAGATGGGCAATCTGGTGACTTCTTTATCGGAACTGATAGTGCAACCCATTCATTTGCGACTTCTGGAAACTTTAAATACGCAAATAATGGCTATTACCTTAGACTTGACGCCTTAAAAAGAGAAACGAAAGATTATGAAATTAATGGCTTTAGCCAATCAGAACGCTTAAGGGCCGAAACCCTTGATGAGACCATGAATAAAGCCCCAAATACTTATGGCGATATTTGGGCTTTTGGTGTCGCAGGCGGCAAGCTTTCTGATACTTCTGGGGTTTCTGTATCTTATCGTAAAACTAAATCTGAATATGGTATTCCATTTGAAGAAGCATTTATTGACCTTGACCAATCAAGATATGATCTAAGCTCATTTTTAAATCTTAATGGATTTATAAAGCGCGTAAACCTATCGGCAAGTTTCGGTGATTATACCCATGCCGAAATTGAAGATAGTGGTGAAGTTGGAACAAAATTCACTTCTAAGGGTCATGAATTAAGACTTGAAGCCCTTCATAAGTCTTTTAATGGTTTTAATGGCATTTTTGGTTTTGATAATCTTGATAAGGATTTTGACGCCGAAGGTGAAGAAGCTTTTATAAAACCGGTTAAAATTAAAAACACTGGTGTTTATTTCACACAAAACTATCGCAAAGGAAATATTGGCTTTGATTTTGGTGTAAGATATGACACACGTGAATATAAATCTATTGAAGGTAATCGTGATTTTGATGGCATAAGCTCTAGCATTGGGGCAAGCTATAAACTAGATAATCTAAGATTTGGCGTTAATTATGCACGCACTGAACGCCCGCCAACCGAAGTGGAATTATATGCAAATGGGCCACATGCGGCAACACAAGCTTTTGAAATTGGCAATATTAATCTTAGCAAAGAAATTGCAAATTCATATGAAGCCTCTATAAATTATAATAGCAAAACAACCAATATTGCTTTTAATGTATGGCGTGGCGATTTTGATAAATTCATAAGTTTTGAACCAACTGGTGA
>CAYUCW010000041.1:8757-11284 GCA_964443435.1 uncultured Caulobacteraceae bacterium
TTAATGTATGGCGTGGCGATTTTGATAAATTCATAAGTTTTGAACCAACTGGTGATATTGAAGATGATTTACAAGTATTTGAAATCAGTCAGAAAGATGCAGAACTTTCAGGCTTTGAATTTGAAGTTTCACAATATTTAGGCGAATATAATAATATTAGTTTCCTTGCGGATTTAGGAATTGATAGCGTTAAAGGCAAATATAAAAATGGTGGCAATATCGCAAGAATTCCACCTATGTCTTATAAATTAGGCCTTGAAACGAAATATAAAAATCTAAACTCAAGACTTGAGATTGTTAAAATCGATAATCAAAATAAAATCAGTGAGTTTGAAACCCGCACCGAAGGCGCAGAAGTCATTAATATGGATTTTGGTTATGCGGTTAATAAATATGAAGTATTTTTAAACCTTAAAAACCTTACCGATGAAAACTATAGAGAGCATACTTCACCACTTAAGGAATTCATACCAAGAGTTGGAAGAAGTGCCGAATTAGGTTTAAGAATTAAATTCTAAACCTTCTTTTTCCAAAGCGGTTTTACCATTTATGGCGGCAAGCATTCCATGAAAGCTTCCGCCATAACGATCCATTCTTTTTTCATTAAAGCTTATAAGAGCTAGCAAATATTTAAATCCGTTCTTTATTAAATCAGGATACGGATTATATTTAACACTATATTTTTTTGAAATATAAAATTTTGACCAAGCAAGATGATAGCGCACTTTTTGGCTATGGCCTTTTAATTTACGACTTGAACCGCCACGCAAATGATTTACTACCGCTTCATGGATATAAATTAGGCTAAGCCCTTTATCCATAAGCTTGCGGCATAAATCATCATCTTCATAAAATAGAAAAATATTCTCATCAAAGCCGCCAATTTTATTAAAAATCTCGCGCTTTATAAGCATGCAAGCACCCGATAAAAATGGAACTGCGCAATCACCAATTGCATTAATAGTTTTCGCTTTGTTTAGAAATTCTGGCGATAAAAGAGAGCGTGGTTGCAAAAAAACACGACCATCAGGCTCTATGATTTTTGGCCCATACATTCCGGCATTCGGATAGTTTTCAATAGCTTTCATAAACTCATCAAATGCAGGCTTTTTAATTTCTAAATCGGGATTTATAAATAAAAGCCATTCAGCATTTGTATTTTTTGCCCCAATATTATTGGCGCGTCCAAATCCTTGATTTTTCTCATTTTTAATAAAATCGACATTAAGACTTTTGACAATTTCAAGCGTATTATCACTTGAGTTATTATCAATAACTAAAGGCTTAACGCCAATTTCCAATAAATTCTTAAGGCAAGCGTCGATTACTTCACCTGAATTAAAAGTAATAATTATGGCGCATATATTTACCAATAACGCACACGTCCAGTATCAATATGTACAAAGTCCGATGAAGGGTAAAAACCAACACCGCCCACTCCGATTTCTTTGGCAAGATTTCTTACATGGGTAAGCTTCATTCCAGGGATTCTTATATCTATTGCTTTGCCCTGCATATGAAGGCTTCCTTTGGCAACACCATCCGAAGCGTCCGCAAGCTTGGCATTGGTTTGCGGAGATCTATAGCCCGAAATTACGTTAAATTCTATATTTGTTTGCGCCTTTTCATTAATTGCATGAAGCAAATCATAAAGACCAGTATCCATATTATAGGTTTCATTTGCTCTATGATCTCTAAGCAAATGATTAAGTGCATCCACCGCATCCTTTATAATCTCACCATTTTCTGAATAGGTGAGGCTTATTCTTTCATCAGTATGAAGATTCAGAAGTGATAGTGTTTTGGCCTCTTTATGAATTATTTTAGGCGAGAACATGGTAACGGGATTAATATTAGTGACTGGCTTTAAAATTGGCGTTTCGGCCATAGCCGCATTTACAAGCCCTGTTCCAAACAAACTTGCACCTGTCATAATTTTTAATAATTTTCTTCTATTCATATCATCTCTTATGGTGCGGCAATGGTTTTTGCTTCAATAGGTATAATTTCTTTAGGCTTAAGTTCTGGATTTAGACTCAAGAATAATTCATTATCCCAATTATATATATCTTTATAGAAATGAATTGCCATAGTTCCATTTGATAATTTTTCGAATTGCGTGGTTCTGTATAATAAATAAACAGGCATGCTTTGGGTAAGTTTAATACGCGTCGTTTTAACGGTTTGTGTTATTTCATCTATTTTATCGCGCGTAATACCTTCGGGCGCAAGTAAACTTTCAGCAAGGTCTTTTGGTCTATCAAGCCTAATACAGCCATGACTTAGTGCCCGTATTTTAGATTTAAACGGCGCATGATTGGGCGTATCATGCAAGAAGACACTATGATTATTGATTAAATCAAATTTCACACGACCCAAAGCATTTCTTGGTCCTGGGGGATGAACCCTAAGACGGCTCTTAATAGAGCGCGGCACATACCAAGGCGGATTTAAAACAATCGTATGAATATCAGAAACAAAAATTGGGGTTTTTGTTCTTACAGCACCAACAATTGTTGGCATATTC
>CAYUCW010000041.1:11384-19370 GCA_964443435.1 uncultured Caulobacteraceae bacterium
AGAAACAAAAATTGGGGTTTTTGTTCTTACAGCACCAACAATTGTTGGCATATTCATGAAAAGCGCACCATTTACAAAATAATTAAGTTCTGCTGATGGGATATTGGCTTCAACTCTTGATTGCGGATTATCCCTTGGAAGCCATCTTTCACGCTCAAGATTAAGGTCTATTTGCTTTATTTTATCTTTTGCCGAAATATTTAGTTTTTCTTTGGTTATTTCGCCAATTTCACCATCAGGAGCCATTGCCCCATGCGCTTCTTGAAACAGCATTAAAGCCTGTTTTAAGGCCGCATCAAAATAAAGTGGATTATCTTGCGGCACTGGCGCAAAAAACCCTTCCTCGGCCAATCTATTGCGCAAAAGAGCGACTTTAGAATCAATCACGCCAAGTTTAAGATTTGAAACATCGCCAAGCTTAGTAAAGCCACCTTTGGCATTAATAATGCTATAATGCTCACGCGCGGCAAGTAAGCCTTTATAATTTTCTGTTTGCGGACTTAAAGTTAAAAGCCAGTTTTGAATAGTATTATTTAGATGCGCCGCTTCAAATTCGGCGGCAAAATCGCGGGCTTTGGGTTTCATATCCCAATTACGATTAGTTTTTGCCCAATTAATACGACCACCATTCATGTCTTTAGCGAATTTTACTAAAACTTCGGCAAGCTTAGTTTCTTGTTCTTCACTAAGATTTTTTTCTTGCGCTAAAGTTTGAGTAAAATTACTCAGGTCTATCGGGTCAAGGCCGTGTTTTGGCGCAGATTTTAATAAATCTATAATCGCCAAAGTTTCTTTTTTTGAATATTTATTTTTACTTCCACTTATTTTTTCTATTATTTCTTCAATGGGTTCTGGATTATTACTTGCGGTATTATTGTTTTTAAATATTTTATCGCCAAAGCCAATTAAAGCCGCTAAGACAAGGCAAATTACACCAAATATTATTTTGGAAATATTATTCATTTAATCTAATTAGAATATTATGATGAATATTATGTAAATTTAAATTAAACTCTTACGAAATCTAAGAAAATTGGTGCGCAATCACCAAGTTTTTTGGTTTCATATCTTGTTGTAAAATGATCCTCGGGCGGCACTTGCCAATCATTAGAATTTTTAGCAATCCATTCAAAATTTGGATTTTTATTTATGGTAAATAATGCGACATTCGCATAATCTTCCCAATCCGATGCAAACCTTAGTTTTGCGCCTTTTTTCATAATTCTTGCAAGATTTTCTACAAAAGCGTCATTTATAATGCGGCGCTTATTATGTTTTGCTTTATGCCAAGGATCTGGAAAAAGTATAAAAACCCTATCAAGGCAATTATCTTCAAAATTCTCTAAAAATGGGCGGCAATCCTTATCAATAATTCTTAGGTTCGAAAGATTAAAGTCTTCAATACCCTTTAATACTTTTACAACACCATCTTGAAAAGGTTCCGCGCCAATAATAAGTATTTCATTATTAGCTTTTGCTTGCTCTATTAAATGATCGCCCGCACCAAATCCAATTTCAAACCAAACTTCATTTGCGTCAGGTTTTAATTCTTTGGGGTTTTTAATTAAAGGTAATCTTAATTCAGGAAGTAAGTTTTCAAGCAAAGCTTTCTGATTAATTGACAAAGGGCGACCTTTCGACCGCCCAAAACTTCTTAAATTATTATTGTTTTCGAAAATCATTCTTAATCCGCGTCAGATGCTACGACCCGAACTAAATCTAATATTTTCTTTCTTTGTGCAACTGATTTTACTTTAGCGTATTCAGATAATAATTCCATTGCACCAGGTGCTGCAAGCAATGCCGCAACAGACAATGGGTTGGCTGCTTCACTTTCTGCAACGCCCGTATTTTCTAAACCTTCAAAGAAGTAAGAGGTAGTCACGCCCAAAGCTTCTGATAATTGGAAAAGTCTGCTTGCACCAACGCGGTTAAAACCACGCTCGTATTTTTGAACTTGTTGAAAAGAAATCCCTAAGAAGTCAGCCAATTTTTCTTGGCTTAGTCCTAACTCTTCTCTCTTTTGTTTTACACGGCGTCCAACATATGCATCGATTGCAGTTGAACTTCTTTCATTGCTCATTTTAATGCCTCTAATGATAATAAATAATTATTGCGTGTAATTAATCACATTTTATTTTTTTTGCCAACAATTATCACTGATAGGAAGAAAATTGCCCAAATTATGGTTAATATCAAGTCCCCATACATTGCGTAAAAACTTCCGTCAATTGTAGGTGGTAAATTAGCTGTAATGATTTTACTTTTTTCGTTTGTTTCGATGATTGGGCGTCCGTGCGAATCAGCTATTGAAGACCACCCGCCTGCAGCCGTGCGTAGTAATGGCAGCCCTGTTTCGATTGATCTGAAACGTGCTTGATTATAATGTTGATCTGGGCCTAATAATTTTCCATACCATGCATCGACCGATATATTTAATATTGCGTTTGCATTGTTTGAAATTTTGTTCTGGAAAGAGGGGAAGATAATTTCATAGCAAACTCTTGCATCGAATCTAATGGTCTTACCAACGAGTATATTGGCTTTTTGCGGATTTTTTAAAACCGGATTTGGAATATTAAATTCTTGCGGATTTAAAGGACGGCTAAAATCATCACCAGTTGCAACAAGACTTTCAATGCCAATCTGATTAAAAAATTTACGAAATGGGAGGTATTCACCAAACGGAACAAGATGCCTTTTATCATAAACACCTAATAAATTTGGAAGCTCATTATTTGTTGATTTTTGAATTGCCGCGATTGAATTAAAATATTCAAGCTTATCGTTTTTAATTTCGCGCCTTACTGTACCAAAAATTAAAATCTGATTTGGCATTAAACGAGTGTTAATTTGACTTAAAAGTTCAAAATCCTCAAAAACTAATGCGGGGAAAGTTCCTTCTGGCCAGACGATAATATTAGAATTTTTTGCCTCTGGGGTATCAAGTAAATTAAGGTAGTTTGTTATTACATTTTCGTAATTCTTCTCGTCCCAAAGCTCTTTTTGGCTAAAACCTGCTTCGCCAACCGCAATTTTTATATTTTCATTTGGATTTGTTTTGGTTTGTAATTTCAAAAATCCAAACCAAAAAATCACAATCACAAGACTTAAGCCTATTAAATTTAGCCTTAAATATTGTTTATTTATGCCATTTGAAAAGCATAAAAATATAAAAATTAATATTGTTCCAAGTCCATATGGCCCCAAAAGCCAAGCCGATTGCGATACAAATCCGCCGGCTTTGACAATATAGGCGCTTAAATTCCATGGCAATCCAGTGAATAAATGACCACGTGCATATTCCATTAATGAATATAAAAGCGTGAAAATAAGAATTTTTTGAATATGATTAAGCTTAAATTTTCTATTTATTAAGCCATAAGCCAAGCCAAAAAGCCCGAAATATATCCCCATACAAGCCGGTAAAAGGGTAACGGCAAAAGGTAAAAGCCAAAGAAATTTTTCGGCGTCAACTAAAAATGCCGCGCCAATCCAAAACATACTAAAAGCTATAAAGCTAAATCCAAAAATAAAACCGCGCCAAAAATATTGTTTAAGCGTTAAATCATTCAAAGATTTGAATAAATAAATTATGGCAATTGCATAAAATGGCCATATAAAAAATGGTGCAAGACTAAAGAGGCTTAAAAACCCAAGTAAGAATATTATTAAATAATTCTTATAGCCAGCATCTGGTAAAACCGATTTATTTAAAAACTCGCGTATCATTATTTTTTGCGAATGATTAATCGTTTAATGCGTCTTGGATCGGCATCAAGGATTTCAAGCTCATAACCTTTTGGATGCGGTAATATCTCGCCTCTAGGCGGTACACTTCCTGCCAAAACAAATGCAAGACCGCCTAAAGTATCGATTTCATCTTCAGTATCTTCTATATCAAGCTCTATACCAGTTTCTTCTTTAAATTCTTCAAGCGTGGTTTTCGCCAAAACTTCCCATGAATTAGTATTTCCACTTAAACTATCTTTGCGCGTAATAATGGCTTCAATTTCTTCATCATCATGCTCATCATCAATATCACCAAAGATTTCTTCGATTAAGTCTTCAATAGTAACAAGCCCATCAGTGCCGCCATATTCATCAACCACTAGTGCCATATGACTTCTTTTGGCGCGCATTTGAAGCAAAAGGTTGGGAAGGCGCATTGAAAGCGGCACATAAACAAGTTCGCGTTTAATTTTTGGAAGTGGCTTATCATTTAAATTTGAACCGACAATTCCATCTTCATCAGGCGATAAAAGGCTCATGACATCTTTCACATGTACAAAACCTTTTGGATCATCAAGACTTTCGCCATATACTGGCATTCTTGAATGCTGATTTTCTGAGAAAACCCGTGCAAGCTCACCAAGTGTAGTATCTGCCTCTACCGCAATAATATCTGCGCGCGGAGTCATAACATCGCCAACCGTAAGCGTATCAAATGAAGCAACTTTATAAAGCATTTCGCGTTTGGTTGCTGGCAAATCTTCGGATACTTGCTCTAGGGTTTCAATAATTGATTCATTTATAGAAGCATCATCTTCGATAGGCTTTTTCTTATTGAAAATTTTACTAAAAAAGCCGCGCTTCTCAGGTTCTTCAGATGGATTAGCCATTATATCACCTGTATTTCATAAGGATTACTTATGCCAAATTGCAAAAGAACTTCAATTTCTATGCGTTCCATTTCTTCAGCTTCTTCCTCAGTTTCATGATCATAACCTAATAAATGCAAAATTCCATGAATAAGTAAATGACTAATATGGTCATTAAGCGTTTTATTTTGCTCTATGGCCTCAGTTGCACAAGTTTCATAAGCGATTGCTATATCGCCAAGCCCTAAACTATCATCCGATTGTGGAAATGATAAGACATTGGTCGGCTTGTCTTTGCCGCGAAAATCTCGGTTTAATTCCCTGATTTTCTCATCATCACAAAATAAAATATTAATCGAAGGATTATTAGTTTCAAACCCTTCAAGCGTTTTAGTTGCAATGGTTTTTGCAATGGTTTCAAGATTGTGAAATTCTTGCCACTTTTCGGATTCAATAATAATTTCTATGCTATCTATTTCTATATAAGATGAGCTTATACTATCGTCTTCCATTATACAGTTTCAAGCGTATCTTGACGCTCTCCCGCTAATGATTGCGCGGTTGCCGCCGTGATTTTAACATCAATAAGCTTACCAATATCGCTTTCATCGCCATTAATAAAGATTGATTGCAAATATGGGCTTTTGCCAAGCATTTGCCCCGCGCGCTTACCCTTATTAGTTATAAGAACCTTAGTAGTTTTACCAAGCAATCTTGAATTAAATCTGGTTTGCTGTTCGGTTAAAAGTGCTTGCAGCGCCTGAAGCCTCTCATCCTTAATATTCTCAGCAATTTGATACATCATAGCCGAAGCCGGTGTTCCAGGGCGCTTAGAATATTTAAAACTATAGGCCGATGCGTAATCAATTTTGCGCACTAATTCCATAGTATCTTCAAAATCCTTATCGGTTTCACCAGGGAAGCCAACAATAAAATCAGATGCAATGGCAATATCAGGTCTTTGCTGTCTCACGCGCTCTATGATTTCAATATAGCTTTCGGCAGTATGCTTACGGTTCATAGCCTTAAGAACCTTATTAGATCCCGCTTGAACTGGCAAATGTAAATAAGGCATAAGTTTTGGAACCGCGCCATGCGCCAAAATCAAATCATCCGCCATATCGCAAGGATGAGAAGTTGTGTATTTAATACGCTCAATACCATTTAAATCGGCAATAGCATAAATTAAATCGGCAAGGGTTTTCTTACCAAATTCTGTATCAAGATAGGCGTTTACATTCTGTCCCAGAAGCACGATTTCGCGTACGCCGCGCCCTTCAAGTGCTTTGGCTTCTTCCATAATTTTTGCAAATGGACGTGAAAATTCCGCGCCGCGCGTGTATGGCACTACGCAGAAGCTACAGAATTTATCGCAGCCTTCTTGTACCGATAAAAACGCCGATACGCCAACATTTTCACGCTCAATAGGAAGCGCGTCAAATTTATCAATCGGATCAAAGCTTGTATTTAATCTTTCACCAGTTTTACGCGTGGCTTTGGCAATTAATTCAGGCAAATGATGATAGGCTTGCGGGCCAACAACAAGGTCAACCGCAGGGGCGCGGTGCATAATTTCCGCGCCTTCCGCTTGCGCCACACAGCCAGCAATAGCAATCATCATATCATTGCCATTTTTCTTGCGCTCATCTTTTTGGATTTTCAGGCGACCAATTTCAGAATAGATTTTTTCCGTCGCTTTTTCGCGAATATGGCAAGTATTAAGCACTACTAAGTCGGCATCTTGCGAGGCTTCAACAGGTTTATAACCCAAAGGCGCAAGCACATCTATCATTCGCTCTGAATCATAGACATTCATTTGGCAGCCATAAGTTTGCACGAATACACCTTTTTTAGAAGGCGAATTGTTTAAATCATTCTCAGTCATTTATTTTTCTTCAATCGGTGTGCCATAAAGTTCAAGGCGGTGATCAATTAATTTAAAGCCAAGCCTTTGCGCAATTTCTTTTTGTAATTCTTCAATTCTTGGATCTACGAATTCAATTACTTTTCCAGTACTTATATCAATTAAATGATCATGGTGATCTTCACTTAATTCTTCATAACGCGCGCGGCCATCACGGAAATCATGACGTTCAATTATGCCAGCTTCTTCAAGAAGGCTTACGGTTCTATAAACTGTGGCGATTGAAATTTTCTTATCAATTGCATTGGCGCGTTTATATAATTCTTCAACATCAGGGTGGTCATGCGAACCCGATAAGACTTTGGCAATAATACGTCTTTGATCGGTCATTCTTAGACCTTTAGTCGCGCATAATTTTTCAATTCTATCGAGCATTAATCACCATTATTAAGGAATATCATCTCTATTAACATAAAAATTATTTAATTGCTAATAGTGTATCGCATTAAGATTGCATCAGAATTATCTTTATAATATTTTTTGCGCCTATTATATTCTTCAAAGCCCATTAAATTATAAAAACCATGGGCGATTAAATTCTCGCTTGAAACTTCAAGAAAAATTGTATCATTCATTTTTAGTTTTTCAATTAAGCTTTGTAAAAGCTTCTTGCCATGACCAAATCCACGAAATTCAGGTTTTATATAAATCATGAAAATTTCGGTTTCGGTTTCTATAATTTGCGAAATAATAAATCCAAATTCATTTTGAATGGAAAAATAATCAGGATTTTTTAATTCCTTTTCCCAAATTATAGCATCATTTTCATTAAACATTAAAATGGCCTTTGCCAGACTTTGGCATCCGCGCCCCTTAAATATAAAGGCTCAAGACTATTTTCATTTTCATTCGCGCCTAAGCCACAAAGAATAAAGGGATCTATAATTTCTTTTTCTATAATTTGAAATTCAGGGAAATCATCCAATGCCGTTTTTGCGCCCTGCCCTGTTAATTTAAATTCTGTGCCAAAATCCTTAAGCGCGGAATAATCATCAAATCGAGTTGGCGGCATAATAATTTTGCGCCCTTCATAGACCGCCATAAAAATGCTTCCGGCCATGCTTATAATGGGTATAATTTTAATTTCTGAGGCCTGCGCCGCAAAAACTTCTAGGGTATTTATGCCAATGCAAGGCTTATTAATTGCAAGCTTAAGCCCTTTGGCAAAGGCAATCCCAACCCTTACGCCCGTAAAAGACCCAGGGCCAATTGTGGTCACTATTTTATCAATATTTTTGGCGCTAAGATTATTTCTTTCCAATATATCTTTGCACATTGGCGCAATAATCTCCGCTTGGGAATTTTTACTTAAGACAATTTCTCTATCCAATAATTCGCCATTATTCATCAAAGCAAGAGAGCAATGATTAAGGCTTGTATCTATGCCAAGTATTAGCAAAGCTTTAGCATTTCTTCGATTGGGCGACCAATAATGGCTTTATCGCCTTTTATCAAAACTGG
>CAYUCW010000042.1:0-18507 GCA_964443435.1 uncultured Caulobacteraceae bacterium
TAGATTTAAAATTAAAAAATCCGATTTTAGAACATTCCGAAGTTGTTAATCTTGACTTTGAAAATGTTAAAATAAATGGAAATCTTATAAATTAAAAAGGCTTGGATATTGAATATCCAAGCCCCTTAATTTTATTTATTAGCATCGATTAATTTTTTAAGAGCCGCCATTTCTGCTTCATTAAGATCTGTAAGTGGGCTACGAACCGGTCCCGCATGTCGATTAGTAAGTGTCATGCCTGCTTTAACAATTGAAACCGCATAGCCGCGAGATTTATTGCGTAAAGAAATATAAGGCATTACAAACTC
This sequence comes from uncultured Caulobacteraceae bacterium, assembly GCA_964443435.1. Classification (GTDB taxonomy): domain Bacteria; phylum Pseudomonadota; class Alphaproteobacteria; order Caulobacterales; family Aquidulcibacteraceae; genus Pseudaquidulcibacter. Next base: position 309 of record CAYUCW010000042.1, read on the forward strand.
TTTTAATTTTCTTGTAACTTCGGAAACATTCTGTGCACGCACATCTTTATAAAAGCCTAGTGCCCATTCAGGCATGAAATTGAAAATCGCCGAAGAATAAGTCGTTACGCCCATTTGCAAATAAGGCAATGCAAAGGTTTCAGCCGTAGGAAGCCCGCCAATATAAGTAAGCCTATCACCCATTTTAGTATATATTTTTGTCATAAGCTCTATATCGCCAACGCCATCCTTATATCCAATAAGATTAGGATGCTTATCGCAAAGATATGCAAGTTCATCTTCTTCAATAATACCATTATCGCGATTATAGACAATTACGCCAAGCTTTGTGCTTTTGCATACTGCATCAATATGGTTTGAAAAGCCTTTTTGGGTTGAGCCAACTAAATATGGTGGCAAAAGCAATATGGCGTCCGCGCCAGCTTCCTCAGCATTTTTCGCAATTTCGATTGCCATTCTTGTGCCATAGCCACAGCCCGAAACAACAGGAACTCTACCGTTTGTAGTTTCGACAGCCGCCTTAACAACTTTTTTTATCTCATCAATGCCAAGCGAAAAGAATTCACCTGTGCCGCCTGCGGCAAACAAGCCTGCTAATTCATTGCCAAGCATAAAGTCGCAATGCTTACGAAACGGGTCTTCATTAAATTCATTATTCTCATCAAAATGAGTAACTGGAAAAGATAATAAACCTGTTCCTAATATTTTTGCTGTTTCAGTGGGCGAAAATTTTGCCATTTCTATTCTCCAATTTACGCCTTGTTACATCTGTCTTAAATTTTTATCTAAATCAATTAGAGAATTGATTGATACAATTTTTTTATCGATTGATTTCGTTTTTATGTTGGACGCCTTAGAAATTTATAGATATCCTCTAATTTAGGGAGAAATAAATGATAAATACAACAAGCGCACAAAAGCCAACATATGTAAGGTTTTTAATAATTGCATTAATATTCTTTGTTACGGCAATAAATTATGCGGATAGATCTGCATTTTCGGTGGCAAGCTCTGCGGCGGGATCTTCATTAAACCTAAGCCCTGTTGAAATTGGCTATATTTTATCGGCATTTTCTTGGGCTTATGTTTTGGCGCAAATACCTGGGGGCATGCTACTTGATAAATTTGGTGCAAAGCCAGTTTATATTGTTTCAATCGCAACTTGGTCTTTATTTACATTTCTTCAAGGCACAGTTGGCCTTGTATTTGGCGGACTAGTTTTTGTTGCTTTCTTTTCTTATAGATTCTTAGTGGGCTTATGCGAAGCACCTTCATTCCCTGGAAATGCCAAAATTGTGGTTGCTTGGTTTCCGATAAGTGAGCGCGGCATAGCAACATCTATTTTTAATTCGGCACAATATTTTTCAATCGTTTTATTTGCACCGCTTATGGGTTGGATTGCCCATAATTATGGCTGGCGTTCAGTATTTTTTACAATGGGCGCATTAGGTTTTATTGCGGTTCTTGTTTTTGCAAAATTCATAAAAAACCCTAATGAGCATCCAAGCGTTAACAAAGAAGAATTAGAATTTATAACAAAGAATAACCCTTCAACCAGCCTTAGTGCACCTGCATCTTCGGCAAAGAATCCGCTTAAATGGTCAGATTTCAAATTATTATTAAATAATAAAATGCTTATAGGTATTTATCTTACACAATATTGCATAAATGTACTTACTTATTTCTTTGTTACTTGGTTCCCGATTTATTTGGTAAAAGAAAGAGGCCTTGATGTAATGCAGGCCGGCTTTGCCGCTTCTATGCCAGCTTTATTTGGATTTATCGGCGGCGTTGTTGGCGGATTATTGACCGATAAAATAATGAAAGAAAAGCAAGACCTTACGCTTGGTCGTAAAATACCAATTATTATTGGATTAATTCTTGCGAGCGCGATTTTACTTTGCGCCTTTAGTAATGATACTAAAACTATACTAATTTTCATGAGCATTGCTTTCTTTGGCAAGGGCGTAGCTTCGCTTGGTTGGGCATTAATAAGTGATGTTGCACCAAAAGAAAAATTCGCCACCGCAAGCAGTATTTTCAACACATTCGGAAATATAGCAGGAATAATAACACCAATCGTTATCGGCTATACAATTAAAATTACCAATAATTTTAATCTTGGTTTAATCTATGTTGGTGCACATTGCCTTATTGCAATTTTATTAGTTTGGTTTGTAATTGGCAAAATTAAACCAATTATTCTTGAGGCGAAAAATGAAGCGTAGGGATTTTATTATTGGTAGCGTCAATACATCACTTGGCTTAATCGCCAGTGAAAGTTTGGCCAAATCTAAAAAGAATATTATTATTCTTAATGGCGAAACTACCGAGAATATTCCCGAATGGGCGTTTTTACAAAGAGAGCTTTTGGACGAAAGCACAAAAGCCTGTGAATTATTCTATGAAAAATATTATGATGAAAATGGCTTTTTCCAATGCTTTGAAAGATGGGGTGCAAATGATGGCCCCGATGATGCCATAGAAAATGTAAATGACTGGCCCGTTTTGCACGCCATTGGCGCAAGTGATAATATTAAAACACTTTATGAAAAAGCATGGTTTGGACACCTAAAACAATATAGCCAAGCCAAGACCCATATGGTTATTGAAGGCCGCAATGGCATGTATTCACGTGGCTTTTCTGTTATGAATGATTGGCAGCATTTAAGCGAAGCTCTCACAGTTTTTAACACTATGGGGCTTTCAAATCCAAAATCTAAGCCCTTATCAGATTATGCAGTTTTCGCTTCAGATCTTTATAATGGGCGCGATAAAATTGCCAAAAATTATGATAGAAAATTAAAAATAATTAAAAGCATGATGACTGGCTCTAATGGGCCTTTATTAAGGAATGCCACCGCACTTGATTGGGCGGGTGACCCTTTTGACACAAAGCCATTTTTCATGGAACATGGCGAAAGCGATTATATAGAAACCCTAGAACATTATGCCGATTATAATGATATAATTGGCGATAGCCCATTGAATCTTCAGGCGACTTCCCTTGCCCTAAGCGGTTATATGTTCACAGGGGATAATTATATTCGTGATTGGATTAAGGATTATACTTATTCTTGGGCCAATCGAATGCATGAAAACAAAGGCATAATCCCAAGTAAAATTGGGCTTGATGGCAAAATAAATGGTGAATATGGGCCTTGGTGGGCAGGTGTTTATGGTTGGGGTTTTTCACCAATTGTTCCGCACACTGGAAAGCCCGAAAATAGAAATCGCGTACCAAGAACAATAGTGGGATTTTTCAATGCCTATATGCTTACCAAAGATGAAAGTCTTTTGAATTTATGGCGTGAGCAAAATAATATTCTTAATAATAATGGCAAGCTTATAGATAATATATTCCATTCTCCTACCATGTATGGTGCGGATGGATGGTATGGTTTCCAAAAAGGTATATCGCAAACTAATAAGCGCGATATATGGTATTTTTCTATGAAAGATTCGGATCTTGCGGACACTGATGCGCATCCATGGATTGATTTCTTACAAGGCAAAAATAATGATTATCCAAGCAATAGCCTTAAAGCAGATCTTAAAGAATTGCGTGCCCGCGTTATTAAAATCAAAGAAGATAAAACCACTAAAAATACGCGTCTTGCCGATGCGGTTTTACGTATAAACACGGCATTGACCACAAATCTTGTTCAACAAACTATGGGAGGGATAAGAATTGCCCGTCCGTCATGGTCTAAAACCTCACCCAATCAGGGCGGTGTGCAATTATTTGCAAGATTAAGGCATTTTGACCCTGAAAATAAGCGGGCAGGCTTGCCGCAAGATATAAGTGTTTTAGTAACCGCTTTATCAAGCACACAGACCAAACTTGAGATGTATAATATTAGTAATACTGGTACAAGAAATATAATTACCCAATTGGGAAGCTTTAGTGAGCATAGATTAGAAAGCGTACTAATTGGCGGCAAACAAATTCAAACTAAGAATGGGGTTTTAAATATTGTTTTAAAACCAAAACAGAAAATTGAGATAATTCTTTTCCATAATTTATACGCCAATCTGCCAACTTATGAATGGCCGATATAAAACCTATATTGTAGTTTTTGTTATTACTTCAAGAAAAGTTTTTACGGCCGGATTAGAATTGCTTTCTTTCCAGATTAAATGAAGGTCAACTTGTCTTTCTATAAAATGATCTAATTTCCTAAAGACTACGCCGGGCAAGCTTATGAGTGATGCGGATTCAGGAACAAATGCAATTCCAATATTGGCACTTACCAAGCCAAGCATAGTATGGATTTGGGTTACGCTTTGAACAATTTTTGGGGTTACATTATTCTCATTAAATATTTCTACTATAATATTTCTAAAATAAGATGCGCCAGTATCAGAAAACATAATAAATGGCGCGCCATCGAAATCTTCAATACTTAATTCAGGAAGGCCTGCTCTTGGATCATTTTGATGCATAGCGCATACTAAATTCTCTTTACCAATTGAAATATGATTGAAAGAATGAAAATCATATTGTGGGCGCACAAGACCCATATCAATAGTACCAGATTTAAGGGCTTCTATCTGCTCACCCGTTACTAATTCTCTTAGGTCTAATTGTATATTTGGGGCGCGGTTACCTAGTTTATTTATTAAATTAGGCAAAGCTTGGATTCCTGATGCCGCAGTAAAACCAAGCGCCAATCGACCAAGACCGCCACCGGCAACTTCACGAGCAATTTTTGCCGCATTATCAGAAATTACAATTATGCGTTTTGCTTCGGGAAAAAATGCACGGCCCGCAGGTGTTAAACTTACATTGCGACTATCCCTATAGAAAAGCGGGGCATGCAAAATGCGCTCTAAGATTTGGATTTGGCGGCTTAATGGTGGCTGCGTCATATTAAGACGCGCGGCGGCACGTCCAAAGTGCAATTCTTCGGCGGCAGCAACAAAGCTTCTTAAATGACTTAGTTCGAACATTTTAATCCTTAAAAGTTTAAGATAAACTAGATATTAGTTTCATAATATAATTACTATAAAACAATATATTCTAAAAGAAAAAATGCGCCAGGGGAGTGACTGGCGCAGTTGGAGTTAGGGTAGTATCCTAATGCTTAACGCTTAGAATTTATAGCGGACACCTAAATAGAATTGGCGGCCTGAATGTGTGGTATCGTGCAATATTTCGGCATTATTTGCATAAGGCGTACTATAATTAATACCGCGATAATCGAATTCATCTGAAAGATTAATGCCTTCGAATACCATTGTTAGCTTTTCGTTCAATTTATAAGACATCTGCATATCAAGATTTCTTGTGCCTTCTTTCACAAGATAATTTGCACCTGATGCAGCAGGGAATTGAGAAATATATTCGGCACGATCAGAAACTGAGAAACGTGCACTGAATTTTTCACCTTCATAATAAAATGTAGTTGTCCAAGATTCAGGTGATAAATTCACCAAGTTTGCACGAACTATTGAACCAGTGGTCGCATTAGTCACATAATTAATTTGCGATTCTACGCTTGTGAAACTAAAGATACCGCCAGTTTTTGATAATAACCCTGGTAAGAATTTGAATGGCTGATTTATATTAAACTCAAAACCTTGAAGCTCTCCACCCGAAGTATTTACAAATTGCGTCACTGTGAATGGCGAAGTATTTGTAAGGCTGGTTCCGCTAAGAATTGAGGTGTCATAGCCAGTTTCGCTAAATGGAATCTGTCTGCTTAACTGTTGAATATAAGATTCATAGTCTTTTTTGAATAGACCCATAGAGATAATTGTGTCGCGGTTTGGATACCATTCAATACTCATATCATAAGTATTTGCGCGGATTGGATCTAGGAATGGATTGCCAACACTCATTGTTTGATTGCTTGTTGAAATTGTGCCCCCAGGTGACAAGCTTTGTAAAGTTGGGCGTGACATTGTTTTTGATGCCGCAAACCTTACAAGAAGATTTTGAATTGGCTCAAAAGTTAGATTAACCGATGGCAATGTATCTTTATAAGAACGTTTAATAGTTACAGGAATAACCGAAGTACTTGAGATTAAACCAGTTACTGTTTGATCTGTGGTTACTTGTCTTACGCCAATATTGCCGCGCACCGGAATAGATAGAATTTTAGTACGGAAGTCAGCTTGCAGATAATAAGCAAAATCGTCTTCAAAAGCCGAGAAATTATTACCACGCGATGAACCATTTATTGTATTTACTCTGAAATCACCATACTGATTTACGCAGCGGCAATCATAGCCAAAATCACTTCTTATTTTATCAAGATCTGCAACCCAGAAAGTTTGGCCATTAAGCATATATTGCTTACCATAATTCTGAATATTGCCTGCTATTGCTGCAACAATTGCGCCTTGTGCATTTTCATTTCTAGTTGTTGTTGTAAGTGGATCCCCTGTTACACGGCCATATTCAATACTTTGCATAGAGAATTGTTTTGTAGAGCCGCCAAATTTAATCTTAAGATCTTCATTTATATCATATTGGAATGCAAGACTTCCGGTTTTAAATGTATTTTCAACCGATTGCGGTCGAAGACGAATTAAAGATGCATCGCCAAGTCCATTAGATGCATTCGAACCAGTTCCTGTTCCATTACCAACATAGGTCCAGAAGCAAGATTGCTCTAGGGTACAGCCAGTTGGTGAAGTACCATATTTAAATACTGGATTATTCATATTGGTATAATCATATGAATAGCCATCAACATCATATGAATCCAATGTAAATGTAGTTTGCTCCGCAATTTCAAGCAAAGAGCTTGAACCACCAATCAATAATGTACCTTTGAATTTATCAGTAAATCTTTGGTCATAAGTTAGGTTGATTTGGCTGAATTCAGTTTCAACTTCATCAAAGCGATGCTCGGTTCTTAAGTCCACATCATTAAATGTGCCTTTTACCATAACCCCCCTTGAATCAATCGTGTAATTATATACATCAGTTCTTGGTGTACCCGCGCCATTACGACTGAATGAAATTGCTTCTAATTCCGTTTGTTCGCGGTCGGCTTTATAATTTGCATAAAGCATATCAAGCGTTACCAAACCATCTGGGTTGAGTTTCCATTGCAAGCTTGAAGTCATGCCTAAACGTTTTTGATCTGTTGCATATCTTGAATAGCGTGGAATTCTTGGGTGAAGCGCATTAACAACATTTGCCGCTTCGCTTCCCGCTGGTAGTGCCACACAATTGGCAGCGGTTGTACATATCGGAATTGCTGTAAAGCTTGCACCGCCATTTGTTGAATAAGATTCAAAGCGTCCAGATGAAGTTGCGCCGGCAGGACTTTCAAAAGAGTTTCTTCCATTATCCCAACGTGTAGTATTTGGACCCTCATCCCAGACTAAACGCTCGCCATAAGCAATAGAGAATAATGCGCCAAGTTTTCCATCTAAGAACTTATCTGATACCATGAAGGTACCGCGCCCATTAGTTTTCTTAGTTAAATCATTCCAGCCAGTTTGTGCCGATGCTGCCATTGAAAACCCTGAATAATCAAATGGTCTTGCGGTGCGAAGATCTACTGTTGCACCCAATGAGCCTTCTTCAATTTCGGCAGAAAGCGATTTTCTAACTGTTAATCCATTAAAGAGGTCAGAAGCGAAAATATTAAAATCAAATCCACGTCCGCGATTGGTTCCGCCTGAAGAATCCTTACCGCCCGTAGTGGCAATAGTTTCCATACCATTTAATCTAACCCTTGTGAAATCAGGGCCAAGGCCACGCACAGTAATCGAGCGCCCCTCGCCGCCATCACGGTCGATTGCAACACCAGAAATTCTTTGCAAAGATTCTGCAAGATTTAGATCTGGAAACTTGCCAATATCTTCGGCTTTAATTGAATCAACTATATCGGTTTCGGCTCTTTTTGTGGCTATTGCGCTTCTTAGTGAAGATCTAAAGCCTGTAACCACAACGGTTTCTGATGCAGCTGTTTTGGTTTCTTGTGCGTATGCTGTGCTTCCAATAATTGAAATACATATTGCAGAAGCCGATAATTTTAATGCTTTACTAAACGAATATAGTTTTCGCGTATTTCTTGTCTTTAAATTTAACATAATATCCCCTTGATGACTTAATGCGCCTTATTTTTTGCCTATTTCTATGCGGCATTGGCTTTATTGGGCTTAATTATGACTGGGTCGGCGTCTAAGTCCAATTCAAAGATTGGATTATTTGAATTCAAATTTGTATTGATGCTTAGGTATTAATTGCATTACAAAAAGATCTAAATACATCCTTTTGCGTATTTAATTTATAATAGGCTGCAAATGAACGTTATTTCTTTGAAATCATATGCTAAACAAAGAGATGTGAATATTATCTCTGATGAATTAGCTAAGAATTACCACGATACTTTAATTGAAAGAATCGGGTCGCAGAAGTGTCGAGCGTCTTTCAAGAAATTATATGATTTTTACGCACCTAAAATAAAGTCTTTCATGCTTAGCAAAGGTGCAAATAGCACTGAGGCTGAAGACATAGCACAAGAAACAATGATAAAAATCTGGCGTAAAGCCGAAAGCTTTGACGGTACAAAAGCCAAAGCGTCAACTTGGATTTTTACAATCGCGAGAAACCTTAGAATTGATTATTTGCGCAAGCTTCAAAGAGCAAATAATTATAAAGCTAAGCAATTTGATGATGATTTCTATGAAGAAGATATTGTTTTTAATATTGATATTGAAAACACTTCAAATGCATTAAAAGAAAATTTAAAGCAATTACCGAATGATCAATTGCAAGTTATAAAATTATCTTTTTATGAAAATCTATCACATAGCGAGATTGCAAACTCCCTTTCATTGCCACTTGGAACCGTTAAATCGCGGCTTAGACTTGCCTTAAATAAGTTAAAGAGCCAGAATTTGGAAAGTGATTTTTAATATGAAACCTGAAACTATTTCATATCACATTGATGAAATTATGCTTTGGGATTATGCCAAAGGTAAATTAAATGATGGGGAGCGCTTATTAGTGCAAACTCATTTGGAATTATGCCCTAAATGCGCCCACAAAGCTGCGCATTATATAAATTTATGCGGTGAAATGCTTGAAGAAATTGAAGGCATAGAGCTTGCGAATGATGCCTTTGACAATGTTTTATCAAGAATTGATAATGAATCAGAGATTGTTCAAGTCAAAAAACAAACCGCTAAAATAAGTGAAATTTATGGTCATAAGCTTCCTAAATCACTACAAAATATAGTGATTAAAGAAAGATATTTTATTGCCCCTGGCGTTTGGGTTGCCCCAGTTTTTGAAAAAGTCGCAACTAATGCTGCCAAAGCTTATTTATTATTTGTGAAGCGCGGCATGGAGCTTTTGAATCATAGCCATACTGGACGCGAAATTACCCTTGTTTTATCTGGTGGCTTTAATGATGGCGATAAAGAATTAAAAGCCGGTGATTTTATCATTGAAGATGAAACCAAGATTCATGCGCCTAAATTATTTGATGATGAGGATTGCTTGACTTTGGTATATCAAGATGGCCCAATTAAGCCAAAAGATATTCTTGGATATTTCTTTAAGCCATTGGCGCAAATATAATTTAAATTATAGTTTTTTCCAGCTTACTTTTTTACAAATTATGCCACCAAAGACACAGCCCTTTGTAGTCATGACATTTGTTGCATGATTAATTTTAATATTATAGCTTAGATTTCGTTGTGGATCACTGGCTTTGCCACTTAATTGATTTGTGCCATCGGGCTTTAAAGACATTACTAAAACGTCACCGATTTTTTCATCCTTAATATCGCTTTTAATCCAAAAGTTTTTGGCGCAAACATTATTACCGCATTCATAAATATCAACTTTGGCACCGCCATCACCACGAAACCATTTGCCGAAAATTTTATTTGTTTCGGCATGGGCAATACTAGGTATTATAATAAGTGAAAGCGCTATAATAAATTTATGCATGATTAGCCTTTTAATTATATACGAAAGAGAATCAAAACAGATTTGAACCATTTACTTATTTTGAACGTAATAAGTAAAAGGATTATGACTTAATGTTATTTTATTTATTGGCTTCTTCTATAAGTCTTTTACTGGTTTTCCTAATTTATTTAAAAACCAAGAAAAATGGTCATATTGATCCATTATGGACCGCAACAATTGGTGTTTTGGGAATTATTCTTATAATTCAATCTGAGAAATCTGATTTAAAAAACATTATTATTGCAATTGCCATTATTATTTGGGCTTACCGCCTATCTTCTTATTTATTTATACGTGGACGCATTGGCAATGACCCACGCTATGAAGCATTAATGACGCAATGGGGAAAGAAGGCGAATTTATTTTTATTTTTGTTTTTACAAATCCAAGCGGTTTGCGCCTTTGTGCTTTTATATGCTTTAAAAATAATTATTGACGCGCCAAGCAATTATTTTGCAATATTTATTGGCCTTGCGATTATTATTATTTCACTTTTTGGCGAAGCGATTGCCGATAAGCAATTAAAAGTCTTTAAGCAAAATAATAAAGATGGCGTTTGCAATACTGGTCTTTGGAAATATTCGCGCCATCCCAATTATTTCTTTGAATTTTTATTCTGGTTTGGAATGTCGGTGTTTGCCCTTAGTCATTTAGGTGGGCTTTGGGCGTTAATTGCCCCGGCTATGATGTATTATTTATTGAATTATGCCTCAGGTATTCCCCCACTTGAAGAACATATGCTCAGGTCAAGAGGCGATGCCTATTTAGAATATCAAAAGACCACAAGTCCATTTTTCCCATTACCAAGCAGGAGATAAATATGAGTATTTTACCAAAAATAATAGGCTTTAGCGAAACCGCGCCAATTCCTGATTTTGTGCTTCGTGCTGGTGTAAATATGTTGGTTGGGAACACCCGCGATAGACTAAAAAACCAAATCGTAAATGAAGCAGCTTTTGCAAAAAATATGAAGGATTATTCAATTGCCACGCATACTCAAGATGCCAATGAGCAGCATTATGAATTACCATCACGCTTTTTTGAATTATGCCTAGGCAAAAATAGAAAATATTCATCTTGTCTTTTTAATACGCCTGATATGAAGCTTGATGAAGCCGAAGACCTAGCTTTAGCGCAGACCGCAAAAAATGCCGATTTAAAGGACGGGCAAACAATCCTTGAGCTTGGCTGCGGCTGGGGATCTTTATCCTTATATATGGCGCGAAATTTCCCAAATGCGAAAATTGTTTCGGTTTCTAATTCACATTCACAAAGACAATTTATTGAAGAAATCATAAAAAGCGAGAAACTTACAAATCTTACTATTATCACTAAAGATATGAATGATTTTATTCCTGAAACAAAATTCGATAGAGTTGTTTCTGTTGAAATGTTTGAACATATGTCAAATTGGGATGAATTACTAAGGCGTGTTAAATCCTGGCTTTTGCCCGATGGCGCTTTATTCATGCATATTTTCACACATAAGGCGCATTCATATCGCTTTGATATAAATGATGATGCGGATTGGATTGCCAAATATTTCTTTGCGGGCGGCGTTATGCCTTCACAAAATCTAATCTATGAATTTAGTGATGTTTTTAAAATTGAAAATCATATTATTTGGAATGGCGATAATTATCGTAAAACTGCGGATTTATGGCTTGAAAATTTTGACAAGAATTTCGAAGAAATTGAAGGTATATTGTCCGAAACTTATGGCAAAGATAAAGATGTTTGGATAAGACGCTGGCGCTTATTTTATATGGCAACTTCTGGCCTATTTGGTTTTGATAAGGGCAATGAATGGTACGTTAGCCATTATTTATTACGCCCTATTTAAGCGCATTTGCCGTTTTATCATTCACTGAAACCCCATTTTTTGGGGTTTTTGGTTTTGGCTTTAAGAAAATGCCCTTTGATATTATTTTTATAGCTTCAAAATGAATTGCAAATACCACTTTTAAAGTTTCAAATGGAATTTTCATAAACATACGCAATAGATTATTATCATTCAATTCAAAGCGATTGGCATGAAAACTTGCGAATAGGTATTTTTGATTTTCTTGTGTATTAGTAAGTGTGATTGCAAAATTTAGATTTTGCAAAGGCTGCCCAAGTTTAAATTTATATTCCATTTTTGCGGTTTGCATAAAGGGCGAAACATGAAGATGCTTTGGGCATTTATGGATTGCATATTCATTATCAAAATCCGTCTTCATTATATAGGAATGTCTATCACCAAAAGTATTATTCACTTCATAGATTGCATAATCTATCACATTGTTTTTATTAATAATAAAATAAATACTTATGGGGTTAAAAACAAAACCTAAAACACGCGGCATGGTCAAGAGCATTATTTTATATTCTTTAATGTCACAGGTTTCATGCATTAAATCACGAATACGCTCCGCCAAATTAGTATTTTGCTTTTGAATTGGACCATAATCTTTTTCATAAAAACTAAAGAGGCCAAAGCGATTTAATCTAAGATTTTTAAGACCAAGTTCTAGCTCATCAATATTTATCAAAACCTGAAACATTTTATATTTTAAAAAATGCTCTTTAGGAGTGAAACGCTTATGAATTGTTTCACCAAAATAAATTCCATTTATGAATTTATCAAGCATTTATGATCGCCTTATCAAAATCAAAAATAATTCTTGATTTCGAATAATCAAAATTCCAAGGTCGTTTAATGCCGCTTATGGCTTCGGCAATTGCAAGGCCCGATTCAAGGCCATCTTCATGAAAGCCATAGCCAAAATATGCACCGCAAAACCAAACTTTATCTTTGCCCTGGATTTGCGGAAGTTGCTTTTGCGCATTTAATGCCGCCTTATCAAAATATGGGTGATCAAATTCTTTTATTTTAAGGATTTTATCCGGCGAAATTTCACGAATTGGATTAAGGGTCACAAAATAGTCTTTTGGTGCGTCAAAAACTTGAAGCAAATTCATATAATAAGAAACGCATAATTTCTCATTTGAATTATCGGAAATATAATTCCAACTCGCCCAAGAATTACGACGCTTCGGCATAAGATTAATATCCGTATGCAGAACAACTTTATTTTTACGATATGTAATTTGCTTTAAAATTTCGATTTCTTTTTGGTTTGCATTTTCACCAAGTATTTTAAGGCTTGTATCGGAATGGGTTGCCAAAATTACTTCATCAAATTCATGTTTTTGGTCGTTAATATCAATAAGTATAACCCCACCCATTGTACGAATTATTGATTTAATTCCGCAAGAAGTATGAATTTTTCCTTTAATATCTTTTGTGACTTGCTTTAAATAAGCCTGTGCACCGCCAATAACACTGCGCCAAAGGATTCTATCTTTTAATTGCAAAAGTCCATGATTTTCAAAAAATCTTATGAAAGTCGCAAAAGGAAATTCCATAATTTCCTTAGAACTTGCCGACCAAATTGCCGCCGCTTGCGGTAATAAATGATCATAAATAAAAACATCAGAATATTTATTATTTAAAAGATATTCGCCAAGCGTAAGTTCATAATTATTGCGCGCTTCACTATCTTTTGCGGCATATTTATTAAAGCGCAAAACATCTTTTATCATTTGGTAAAAGCGTGGATTAAAAAGATTTCGTTTTTGCGCGAAAAGCCCTTTAAGCCCAAGGCTTGAATATTCAAAGCTTCCATTATTCATTGAAACCCCAAAAGACATATCGCTTAATTGATGCTTGGTATCGGTTGCCTTGAATAATTCTACAAGATTAGGATAGCATGGCTCATTAAAAACTATAAAGCCCATATCAATCCATAAATCATCAAATTTTACCGAATGACTATGGCCGCCGATTTGGTCTTCAGATTCGAATAATTCAATCTCGCAATGGTTTTGTAAATGCCAAGCCGCGCCAATACCAGAAATGCCCGTTCCAATAATAGCAATTCTTTTTTTATTTATATTCTTTGCATTAGTGTTCATTTTATGCCTTTATTATTTTACGTATAGGCCTAAGCATTAGATTAATCCAATATATATTAAACTTCGTATTCTTATCAAAGGAATGCAAAATGAAACAAAAAATTACAGGATTTTTCATCTGTTTATTGGCGCTTTTAGTGCTTGATATTTTATGGTTCATTCTAAGCCTTGAAACTTTTTATAAGCCGCTTATGGGTGATTTATTAAACCCTGCACCTAATCTCTATGCCGCCGGTGTGTTTTATGTAATTTATGCCGCCGCGATTTGTTATTTTGCGGTTTTCAAAAGCAATACGATTAAAGAGACCGCAGTAAACGCGGCATTTCTTGGATTATGTGCTTTTGCGACTTATGATTTAACGGCAATGGCGGTTATAAATGGATTTGGCCTTAAGCTTGCAATTGGTGATATGGCATGGGGCGTGACTGCCGCCACAAGTTCATCCATAATTACCAAGCTTTCTTTAAATCAATTCTTTAAAACTAAGTGAACCACATCGGTTCTTCCGCTATCAAAACCTGCTACGCAATAAGCAAGATAAAAGCGCCAAAGCCTTCTGAAATTCTCATCAAAGCCTTTTATAAGCCCTTTATCCCAAGCATTTTCAAAGCGGTGCGCCCATTCAGTTAAGGTGCGCGAATAGTCCTTGCCGAACTCTCGCTTTATTTCAGAAATAAAGCCAGATTTTTGCGATTGGTGATGAAGCTTTTCAATGCTAGGAAGCATTCCGCCAGGGAAGACATAATTTTGAATAAAATCCGTGCCTTTACGATAGTCAGCAAATAAATCATCGCTTATAGTAATAATCTGAAGTCCAATTTTTCCATTTGGCTTGCAAAGTGATTTAAGTTTATCAAAGAAAATATTCCAATAAGCTTCGCCAACCGCTTCGAACATTTCAATTGAAACAATTGCGTCAAATCTACCTTCTAAATCGCGATAATCACAAAGCCTTAGATCTATTTTATCTTGAAGATTATCACGGGCAATTTCCGCCGCAACATAATCATATTGCGCTTGTGAAATGGTTACGCAAGTAACATTTGCGCCAATTACATTTGCCGCATATTTTGCAAAACCGCCCCAACCGCAACCAATTTCAAGTATATTTTGTCCAGCTTTTAAATCCACCATATTTGCCATTTCGCGATATTTGGCATTTTGCGCTTCGGTAAGGCAATTGGTGTCTTCATATAAAGCCGATGAATATGTCATGCTTTCATCAAGCCATTTATTATAGAAATCATTTCCGAGGTCATAATGCGCAAAAATATTCTTGCGCGAACCTTTTTTAGTATTTGGCCTTAATTTATGAGATAGTGTATAAATAAATTGCTTTAAAATGCCGCCATCTTGGAGATTTTTAAAACCGTCAAGATTTGCCGCCAAAAGCTTAAGTAAACTAAAAAGATTATCCGTGTCCCATTCTTTATTTCTATAACCTTCAAATAATCCTATGTCGCCTGAAAGAATTACACGGCGTAATGCGCGATAATTATTAATTCTTAATTTCGCGCTTTCACTATTATTTTCACCTTTAAGGCTAATTATTTTAGTATTTGGTAATTCTAATGTAAGTTCACCAAATTTCCAGTTTTTCTTCAATAGATCTATAAAATATACACTTAACAATTAGCACCTCTTTAATCATATATACGAGGGTCAATAAGAATAGTTCACCATAATTTTATTATTAAAAACTTTTTAGACTAATGCAATGGTTTACCAGCAAAACTACTCAATGATGATTATTAATGAAATGGACAAATGCCCTTATAATTTAGCTATGAACATCTAAAACTCAAGCTTAGACAATAATTCCTTACAAACATTTGTTATTCTTTGCAAAAATTAGATTTTCTCATCGGCCAATACCCCAATAATTTTTCAAGTGAGTATTAAATCAAATCAGGGTATTTTAAGATTAAGCTTATTTATCCCGTCATGTAAAATATATGTTTTACCATTCCATACTAGCTTCGCAGTTAAGCGCCTTGGTATAGATATAGTAGCTATCGTTGAATCGCCTTTGGCTCGATAACTTACCTTAATAACACCTTTGGGAGTTGCAGCCGCGGCATCAACTGACTTCAGATTTCCTAGGTGAGGCGCAATAATAGCTGACCTATAGCCAGTCGCATCTGGCTTTATGCCTGCAACAAACCCGATAAGATCTGTTGTCGGATGCGCGGACCAAGCATGTGTATCTGAACGAGTTTTACCACGAGTTTCAGGCCAAGTAGTGAAGTTCTGTTTTAAAAGATCTCGCCAAGTTTTAACCAAATTTAGGTATTCAGCATCAAGGCCCGCGTGATCAAAAGCCCTTATAAGATACCAAGAGAAATAATAGCTGGCTTCTATTATTCCTGGTGGCGCATCAACGCCTTGCCCATTCGTTATCTTTTTTAAGATTCCTTCCGACTTATCTTTTGGAGCGACATCATAAAGCACGGCCAAAGCATTTGCATGTTGGCTAAAGACTGTTCTGTCAGGTGAGTCTGCATATAGTCCTTTAATTGGATCCCAGCACTGATCTTGAATGGCGCGTCTAACTTTCTCGGCTTTTTGCAAGCTTTTTTCTGCCAAAGCAGATGAGCCAACGGTCATTTCAATGGTGGCCATATCCTTCAATGCACCTAGATAATTTAAAGTGACGACGCAAGAAGTCTTCATTTTTTTATCGAAAGATGGGAAACGTTCAATTCGGGTATTTTCGCCGGGCTGCTGCGGCTCGCCTGCCCAATCAATATAGTTCCAGTAAGGAGTCATGCCTATAAGCCCGTTTTCTGCTATATAAGGCTCATACCATTCAAAGATTTTTCGTGCGCCAATTAAATTACGCTTCAGCACGGCGGTTTCGGGTTGATATTGTGCATAATCCGACATCATGCCTATCCAGTAAAGGCCAAACGGCGGAATTATGTTATCGCCGCGTGAAGGATATGCCGATTGAATCATTCCGCTATTGTTTTGGGATTGACCAAAAGCGTCTATTGCTTGCACTGTAAGACGAGGATCTCCGGAGACTGTAAGCGCGATTAAGCTCTCAATCCTTGTATCGCCCACATATTGTAGCTGTTCCCAATACGAACTATCCATAAAAGTCTCGTGAGCATTTATGCGTAAGGTTCGCCAACCAATTTCCCAAATCTTATTTAAATCGGCATCGTCTGACTTAAAATAACCCAGTTGTTTAAATGGATATCCCGTCTCATTTAGCTGTATGCCGTCAAGTTTAAGTGGCTGGTCTGAAGTCTTAACTTGTATCTGCATGTAGCGCCAAGTCCTCCACCACAGAGGCCTGAAATTAACAAGTTTTTGACCATCAGGTAAGAAAATATCTTCCACACCATGAGCAATACGATTATTAATAGAATTACGGTCACCCTTATTCTTATCATTGTCATATAATGCCTCAGAATAAGTAACTTTTATTTCTGAACCTTTTCCCCCAGATACACCATAAGTTGGATAAGCTGAAATCATTTCGGTTTGATCAATTAAAATTGTAACAGAAGTGTTAGCAGGGATTGTCACAGCTGAATTTGGAAAAGACCTTGCGGCATTAAGATCTGTTCGAACAACACTGCCTGGCTTTATAGGTTTATAGCTCATTCTTGGTAGCTTATCGGCTTCTAATGTCCAAGGAGCGGCTTCACTTGGATTTAAGGCTGGTACAGCATTAACCCATTTAAATTTAGATTCCTGCTTTCCATTCCAAATCCAGTCCGCTTTAGAGCCGTTAATAATTTCTGAGCTTCCAGCGACATAATAAGTACCGCCTATGGCATCATTCAAGCGTGGCCAAGGCGATATAAAGCTTCTACTTAAATCACGCGATACACGCCATTTAGAATTAGTTTCTAAAACAGAAGCATTGCCTTTGCCCCTTAACCACAGACCTGTACGTGTACTGATTTGTGCCAAAGGTGCTGGATTTGGATTTTCGTCCGTATCTATATTCCATACCTCAACTGCTATAATATTTTTACCTTTATTTAAATAAGGCCTTAAATCGATAGATCTGTAACGCCAGTGCTTTAAGTCACTACGTGAAGGCCCCTCGGCTACGCGCTGCCCATTCACATAGAGCACATAACGATTATCAGCACTTATATCTATTGGATACGATTTAGCTAGGTTATCAATATTTATTTCTCGACGAAAATGTAAAACAACTTGTTCTTTGGCCTTCAAAGATGGATAGCTAATCCATTGCGGCTCCGCACGAGCAGTTAAACTAAATCCTGCTACAAACATTAAGACAGTTAGCATAATAAATAGTTTAAAAG
>CAYUCW010000043.1:0-18204 GCA_964443435.1 uncultured Caulobacteraceae bacterium
GCATAAATAAGTTCCAATCATGCCTATAAATTTAAATATTACCAAATTTTTTAGCATGCCGATTGCGTGGGCTAATCTTCCGATAATTATTAATGCCGCAAGAATTAAGACTAAGGTGCTTGAAAATTTTTGATATTCGCAAAGCGCAATCATAATTAAAGCCATTGGCGCATATTCGGTAAAATTGCCTTGCGCCCTAATTCTTATGGTAAGTTTTTCATCATTACCGGTGCCCACCATTATTTTTGCTGTATTTCTATAAATGCCAACATAAACGCTTAGAGCGACAAGCATTATTGCCAAAACCGATGCGGTAAAAGATGTGATTATTAACATTAGTAACTCCTATATAAAATAATCACAATAAAATTGAATATACAAGTAGTTCTTTTTTAATGACTAAATACGCGATATAATTTTAAAATTCGCATTATTGCAATTAAATTAAAACTATATATTGTTTGTATTGATTATTCTTATGAATTCAAACAATATTTAATAAAGAAAAAGATGAAAACTGTTCGCTTGAAAATGTCTGATATTGCCAAACTTGCTGAGGTTTCGGTATCAACGGTTTCGCGCGCTTTATCTGGTTCAAGCATGATACCAGAGCCTTTAAGAGATAAAATTCAAAAAATTGCCGAAGAAAATGGATATGTCGTAAATATTGCGGCAAGAAATTTAAGGCTTCAGACTACACAAACAATTGGGCTTGTGCTTCCGCTTGGTCATGAAACCGGTCAACATATTACAGATCCATTCTTACTTGAGCTTATAGGTAATTTATCAGATGAGGTGCTTTCACGCTCTTATGATGTATTATTATCAAAAAATCCTGCGCCAAGATCTGGATGGCTAAAAGAGCTTATACAATCGCATAAATTTGATGGGCTTTTGATAATTGGTCAATCAGATCAGCACGAAGCAATAAATCTTATCGCCAAAAATTATATGCCTTGTGTGGTATGGGGCGAAAAATTCGAAGGGCAAAATTATTGCACAGTTGGCGTAGATAATATTTATGGCGGTCAAATTGCCACTGAGCATTTAATAAGCAAAAATAGGAAAAATATAATTTTCCTTGGTCCTTTAAATGTACCCGAAGTTCAATCAAGATTTACAGGTTATGAAAACGCAATAAAAAAATCAAAACTAAAGCTTGAACCAATTGCAATTGATACTCGCTTTACATTTGAAAATGCACAGGAAACTGTTAAAAACCTTATTAAAGCTAAAACTAAGTTTGATGGGATTTTTGCCGCTTCGGATGTTATCGCAAATGGTGCAATTTCCGCCCTTATTGAAGCCGGAATTCAAGTCCCTAAAGATGTTTCTGTTTGCGGCTTTGACGATGTTGCAATGTCTAAACATATGTCACCGCCATTAACAACTATACGCCAAGACATAGGAATTGGCGCAAAGTTTATGGTGGATTTATTATTCCAAAGAATGAATGGTGAGAAAAATTCTTCGGCAGTTATCCCTGCTAGGCTTATGGCCAGAGGGACAAGCTAATTAGCTTTCGATTTGCGCCAATCTTTCTTCGGCCTTTGCATTATATTGATTAGACAAGAATGCTATAAACAAAATAATTGAGAATGCAGTCGCAAGATAGAAACCATATTTCGCATCGCCAAAGGCATCGGAAACCGCGCCCATGATTAATGGTGCAACCACCGCACTAACGCAAGTAAAGAAAAGAATTATTCCAGAAGCCGCGCCATGCTTTGATTTATCAAAGCCGCTTATGCCTTTTGAATTTATAGTTGGATAAATTACCGACATAAATAAGCCAGATAATGGAAGACTTATAACGCCCACTTTATTGCCGCCAATCATTGCTGCAATAAAGCAAACCGCGATGGCAAAAGAACAAAAACTAAGCACTTTTTTCCAATCCATAATCGTCATTAGCCAAGCACCAAAAAAGCGACCAAAGGCCCTTAGGATAAAGAAAATAGAAAGCGAATAAGTTACAAGAAGCACTAAACTTCCGGTATAGCCTTTTAAAAAAGTCGGCATCCAAACATATATCGCCGTCTCGGTTGCAACATAAAGCATAGCATAGCCAGAATATAATAAGGCATGCTTATCTTTCACCAAAGCAAGGCTGTGTTTAAAGCTAAAGCCTTCGGCTTTTTGTTTGATTTCGGGATATTTAACTGAATAAGCGGCAATTATAAGCAATATGCAAAGACAGGCGGCAATTATATATAAAGCCTTCCAAGAAGCGCCATATTTAAATAATTGAGTTACAATAAATGGGCCAATAATTGCGCCAATACCAAAATAGCCTTCAACTAAATTCATAGTTTTAGTATGCGATTTACTATCTGTGCTTATGTCACCAATAAGTGCAACCGCCGCAGTTTTAAAAATCCCTATCGCCATGCCCGAAGCAAAAAGCAAAACCAAAAATACTTCAAATTGTGAAAAAACTGAAAATAATAAAGAGGCAATAGAATAAATCGAAAGCCCCAAAATAATTGAGACTTTACGACCTAATTTATCGGCGAGTGTTCCTAAGAATAGTCCCGATAAAGCAATACCCAACATGGTTGAATAATGGAATGCACCGGCCGAAGTCAAAGAAATATTATATTCTTCAATTAATCTTGGAATAACAACACCAACCGCATCAGTTGTCATTGCGAACATAAAAAACATTAAATATGTTAGTAATAAAATTATTGAGTTATTTGCACTTTTCGTTTCCATGACATTGCCCTTATTTTAATTTATAATTTCTCTTAGTTTTTCTATATGGCCTTTGGCTTCATTTGCTTGGCTATTTATATCGGCTTTGAATTTTTGAAGTATATTCAAACTTATTTCGGAATTAAGTGAGTTTGCCAAAAGATTTGTATTTTTAGGCCTAATACCCATTCCATCCATTACACTAAGCCATGAAACGGGTTTAAATAATTCATAATAATTTTCAGAAATTAAGCCAAACTCACGGAAAATTTCTATTTTCTTAGCTAAGCTATCTGGGATTTGGACTTGGGCAACATCTTGCCAGAATTTTGAATCTTTTCGCTTGGTAAAATTATAATGCAATATTAAAAAGTCACGAGTTTCTTCAATATCATTTGTCGCCCTTGCATTATATCTTTGCCTTAATAATTCATAATCACTTTTTGGATTTGGGAAATTATCAAGGAAATTATAAATATTGGCATAGACAAAATGAATATTTGTTGATTCAAGTGGTTCTAAAAATCCCGACGCCAAACCTAGCGATAGGCAGTTTTTTGTCCAAGGCTCTTTTCTTTTTCCCGGTCTAAATTTTAAAAATCTAGGATCTGCCAAAGCCTTGCCAGATATTGAATTTATCAAAAATTCCGCTGCTGCATCTTTTTCAATATGTTTTGAAGAATATACATAACCATTTCCGGTTCTTGATTGTAAAGGTATTTTCCAAGTCCAGCCCGCATTTCTTGCATGTGCAATTGTATAAGGGCTTATCTCAGAATTATTTTCGGATGGCATTGCCACCGCACTATCGCAAAATAATAAATGTGACCAATCTTCATATTCGGCCTTAAGTGTCTTTTCAATTAAAAGCGAACTAAAGCCCGAACAATCAATAAAAAAATCGCCTTCAATAATATTATTATCGGCCATTAAAATACTTGAAATATTTCCGGCTTCATTAGTATTAATGGCTTTGGCGGTTCCAACTATTCGCTTGACACCACGTGCGATACTATAGTCGCGTAAATATGGTCCAACCTTGCCAGCGTCAAAATGATAAGCATAACCAACGCCCATATATTTATTATTATTATAATTTGGCATTTCAAATTTATTTTGCTTTGCCAAGCTTGAACAAATAGAAAGTGATTGTAGGTCAAAATTTAAATTATTCTCTTGCCTATGTTTTAAATAAAACTCATAGAGGGGTAAATTATCCAATCTTGGCCCTAAATCACCAAATGGGTGGAAATAGCTTATACCTAATTCATGCCAATCTTTAAACTCAATGCCAAGTTTGAAAGTTGCATCGGTATTTTTTATAAAATCTGTCTTATCAATATTTAAAAAATCAAGCATTTCAAGAATACTTGGAATGGTGGCTTCGCCCACCCCAATTATTCCAATTTCTTCGGATTCAATAAGACTAATTTTAAAGGCGGAATTTCCTTGCTTTAACAATACTTTTGCAAGGCAAGCAGCAGCTATCCAACCAGCAGTTCCCCCTCCAAGTATTATTATATTCATTTAAAATATCCCGCTATAAATTTGAATTTTAAAAAATAAGGAGGGCAGAATTTCCGCCCTCCTTAAGAGTAACACACAAAATAATAATGTTACACAGTTGGGGAACTTAGAAAGTATATTTAATTCTAGCGCTTATAGTGCGACCATTAATAGGTCTTGCTGAGATATAATTATAAGAAGTGCTGCCAAGTTTGAACATGCGTCCTGCATCTTCTTCAGCTTCAGTAATACCTTTTACATCAAATAAATTATTTCCATTAACTGAAAGAGTTAGCTTTTCAGTTAGGTTATAATTTACATATGCACCTACTGTTGAATAACCTTCTTGAATGAAATAGTTTTCAAATCCAGCATAAGAATCCGAAGTACCGTTTACATTTCCACCAATTTCAAATGGACCAGAAGTGTAAGAAGCATTCATATTCCATACCCATTCCGCTTGTCTGCGAGGGCGTTTGCCATTTTGTGTTGGTGATACTGTATTTGATACAATCTTCGCATCAGTATTAGTTACAGATCCATCCAATGTGAAATTGCCTACGCGCCAAGTACCTTCAAGTTCAAAACCTTTTGATTCATATTGAATATCATAAGGAACTGGAGGTGCCTGAGTAGTATTGTTTTGCGATTCTTCAGTATCAGCATTAAAATATGTTGCTGAAATATCTAATCTACCCGGAATTAAAGTGCTTGTTCTATATTTCACACCAAACTCAAACTGCTCTACTACATCCACAAAATAATCTTTTGATCTTAATGCGCCAGAAGCAAGATTGTGTGCCGATGAGTTTCCATATTGTCTTTCAGAATTGAAAGAAGCACCTTTTGAAACTCTACCGAATAAAGCTAGGCCTGGTTGTAATTTATAGTTTGCACCGAATGAATATGCATCATGGCTTACTTCAAAATTAACTCTTGAAGAGTTAGCCGCAGGGCCACCATTTACAGATACACCAGTTTCAGCAAGTGAAATTACACCATCACCATTAACATCAACATTAACTGCATTAGCTTCGGTTTGAATACCTTGTTGCTTAATTGTGTCAAAGCGTAGTGAACCGTCTAAAGTTAAATCACCGATTTTCGCAGTACCAGAAATATATGGCGCTTCTGCAGTGTGATTAAAGTCATAATGACGATTATTTCCACCCCAATTGAAGCCTTTATTATAACCTTTTTGGCCGCCTTGAGTAGAACCGTCAGATAGGCTTATTAATGAAGTTTCATTACCTACATCGGCGATAAATTGTTGCCAATGCCAGTGTTGATTAAACTCTTGAGTCATATAGAAATAGCCCAAAGTTAAATCAAATTTAGTAGCGCCAATATCAAAAGTTTTTTGTAATTTTAAATCATTTACGAAATTACCAGCATCTTTAATAGAAGTATCGAATTGTGCGATTTCTTGAATTAAAGCATTACCATTTTTAGCTCTTAGAGTGGTTGCGTTTACCGCTTGACCGGCTGTTGGACCATTAAAGAAAGTACCAGTTAGGCCAGCATATCTTCCGCCCGCTGCAAACGCGGTTGCACCGTCAACAATAACATCAGTAAATGGCGCTTTGAATTCAGCAGAAATAGATTGATATCTTGTTTTATTATTCAATAACCAGCCATTACCAACATCAAAATTTAGCTCTGTACCAATTGATTTGACTTTTTCTTGGATACCATCGGCACCATCACGAGTAAGAACATTGCCTTCATCTAGTGCAAGATAATTATTTAAGAATGGGCTATTATTAACGTCACCAACTGGCTTACCAATAACACCGCCAATTCCAGGCGCTAAGTTTGGTGTTAATGTACCATTAAAGCCACCATTAACGGCAACAACTTGTGGCATGAATGTAGCTTCTTTTTTATCAATAAGCTTAGCAGAAATTCTGAAATAATTATTATCGCCAAATTCTTTGGTTATGCTAGCGCGGATTTGACCGCCTTCAGTTCCATTATAGCCAAGACCTCTATAGTCGCCGCCAGATTGATAGTGACCACCAACGAAATAATACATGCTGTCAGAAAGTCTGCCGCCATATCCGCCATCAATTTTGAAATCATCATAATCTAAGCCAGTTTCAACAAATACAGAACCGCCTTCGGTTTTGCCCGTTTTAGAGATAAAATTAAGAATTGCACCCGGACCATTTGTAGTCGCGGTCGATGCAGAGCCACCTCTTACGGCCTGAATTTGTGCAAGATTGCTATCAACTTTATAATAAGCGTCAGGCGCGTTGAAATTGCTATCGCCAAATAACTGAATCGGAAGACCATCTTCTTGGATCTGAACCCATTTTTGTCCACCAGTAGAAACTGGAATACCGCGAACACCTAAGTTTGTGTTACCACCACCAGCAGATGCTTCCGCACGTAAGCCTGGGATTGAACGAAGTGCTTCTGCAGTACCGCGAACAACATTGTTTTGAAGCTTTAAGCTATCTACTGCGGTAACAGAAATTGAAGTATCAATTTTATTTACGGCTCTACTAACACCTGTAACAATTACAGTTTCAGATGCCTGATTAGATTTTGTTTCATTAGCGTTTTGCGCATATGCTGCAGTCGTTAAAGCAGCAAATGAAGCACTAGTCATTAACACAAATGAAAATTTGTTGATATTATTCTTCATTAATCTCTCCCAAGAATTACTTTTTTATTCATATTTTTTCAAATATAAATTTATTATGTCATATTATGCAAACGTTTGCAAGAGACTTTTAGCAATTCTCTTCATTTTATGCGTAAATCTCGGTTTTTATAAGGAATTTTTGCGCAGCATTTCTATAAATGCATTTTATTTGCAAATATTGCGCCTTGATTCTTGCAAACGTTTGCGTTATATATTATAAATCAAAAAACATAATTGCTAACTAAATAATATGTTTGAGGAAACCCAATGAATTCAGGAAAATTACAATCCAATAATATTAATAGTGATGCAATAAAGAATAATTCAAACTTCCAAAAAGCTATTTTATTATTAAATGAAATTTATGGCGAAAGCACAATTGGACGCTCAAATGATTCTTCTGAGTTTATAAATAGCCTTATTGAAATAATACAATCCTCAAAAGAAAGCCGCAATGCAAACCTCTTGGAACTTGATTTAAATCGTGATGATTACTGGTATAAAACCGCAGGTAAAAGCGCATATACAATGTATATTGATAAGTTTAAAGGCAATTTACAAAGCTCTATTGAATCGCTTGATTATTTAAAATCAATTGGTGTTGGCTTAATACACCCACTACCGCTTTTAAAGCCGCGTGAAGGCAATTCAGACGGTGGTTTTGCGGTTGCAGATTTTACTTCAACAGATCCAAAACTTGGAAGCATTAGTGATTTAGAAGAATTGTGCGCACAATCGCATAATAATGATATTGGCGTTATTATTGATATTGTATGCAATCATACTGCGCAAGAGCATATTTGGGCGCAAAAATGGCTTGCGCATGACCCTGAATATAAGGATTTTTATATCGCGCTTGACACTGAAGATGAGGTTAAAGAATATGAATTAGCCCTTCAAGATGTGTTTCCTGATACTGCCCCAGGAAGCTTTACCTATTGCGATGAAATTCAAAAATATGTTTGGACAACTTTTTATCCTTTCCAATGGGATTTAAATTATAAAAACCCTAAAGTATTTCTAAAAATGTTCGAAGCAATGGCATTTTTAGTGAGTATTGGAATTGATGGTTTCAGACTTGATTCCGCTCCGTTCCTTTGGAAAACCAAAGGTACGATTTCAAGAAACCATGAAAACACTCATAAAATCGTAACTGCTTGGCGTGAATTATTAAAACTTATTGCACCCAAAACCTTATTCTTGGCAGAAGCAATTGAAAGCATAAATGATGTTTTGCCATTTTTTGGAACCGAAGAAAATCAGGAATGCAATCTTGCTTATAATAATGTGGTAATGACCGCATTATGGGCGGCACTTGCCGATGAAAATGTAACAATCTTAGAAAAAGCAATCTTACAATCTTTCAATAAGCCAAAACATGGCGATTGGCTTAATTATATAAGATGCCATGATGATATTATATGGCTTGCTTTAAAAGATCTTGCCCCATCATTTAAACTTCAAGAATGGTCAGATTTTTATTCCGGTAATAATTATCCAAACGGTATGGCTTTCCAAGCACCCGAAGGAATGCCAAAATCAACTTGCGGAATGGCTGCCGAATTATGCGGTGTTTATAATGATGATTTAGGCTTAAACCGCTTAAAGCTTCTTTATAGTTTCATTTATGCGCTTGATGGAATACCACTAATTTATATGGGTGATGAAATTGGCCTAAAGAATGACACTAGCTTCTTAAATGACAAAGAAAACAAAGATGAGTTAAGATGGTTGCATAGGCCTAAAATGGATTGGGAGGTCGCGAATAATCCGCAAAAAACTAATGCCGAAATTTTTGATTTTTTCAAATCACTTAACTCAATTTTCGCAAAAACTAATGCAAAAGGCAAACTTTTACTTTCTTTATGCAATAAGCAATATCAAAATAAAATATTGCGCCTAGAGCAAATATACGAAAACCAAGAAATTTTATGCTTTGCAAATTTCTCACGTGATATGGTAAATATTGCAAATGAAATACTACATGAAAAATATGAAATAATTTATGGTGATTTAAATCTATGTGAATATGGGGTTACTATAATGAGAAGGTTTAAATAATGTATTTAGGAATAGAGCTTGGCGGCACTAAGATAAATATTGCATGTGGCACAAATCCTAGTGATTTAAGTGAAATGCTTAGGGTTGAAACTACAGATCCTGTTTCAAGCTTAGAAGAAACCATTCAAATAGCAAAAAAGCTTGAAGAAAAATATGGTAAATTTAGTGCAATTGGCATTGCTAGTTTTGGCCCTGTTGCAATTAATAAATCCAATAAATCTTATGGTAAAATCCTTAAAACCCCTAAGCAAGGCTGGTCAAATACCGATATAATTTCACCATTTGAAAATGCGTTCAATGGTGTACCAATCTATCTTGATACTGATGTTAATGCGGCCGCGAAATCTGAGAATTTATGGGGCGCAGGTGAGAATAAAAACAATCTTGCCTATGTAACAATTGGAACAGGAATTGGGGTTGGGCTTATTATAAATAATGATTTTGTTCATGGAAGATTACACCCTGAGGCCGGACACATTTTATTAAAAAGAGATCCACGCGATAATTTTGAAGGCATTTGCCCTTTCCATAAAGACTGCCTTGAAGGCATGGCAAGCGGTCCAGCCATTCAAGCAAGAGCCGGTGTTTCCGCAGGCAAATTAGACAAAGACAATGTTGTTTGGGAAATAATTGGCGGCTATATTGGTCAATTATTTCAAAACCTAATCCTTATAAATTCAGTTGAAAAAATAATAATTGGCGGTGGGGTTGGTCTAAATCCAAATCTTATTCAGCATATAAGAAACGCAGTTTTCAATAATTTAAGAAATTATTTAGAATACTATTCAAGCATTGAAAATGTCAATGAATTAATCGTACATGCAAAGCTTGGTGATAAAGCAGGAATGCTTGGTGCAATTGCACTTTGTATAGAATAAAATAAATTACACACAAACAAAAGTGATTATTTGCCAAAAATCCTTGCGCTTTTCTAAATAAAGTATTAAAGCCCAGTGCCTTCAAAGGCCTTCGGCGCGAATCTTCGCACGAGGGCTTTTTGTATATGGGCTTTTGTGTATGTCGCGCATTGAATAATAGGAAATAATAATGCCAAAAAGAACAGATATTAAATCAATACTTATAATCGGTGCCGGTCCAATCATTATCGGACAAGCCTGTGAGTTTGATTATTCTGGTGTGCAAGCCTGTAAAGCCCTTCGCGAAGAAGGTTATCGTGTAATTTTGGTAAATTCTAATCCTGCTACGATTATGACTGACCCAAATCTTGCCGATGCAACTTATATTGAGCCAATTACCCCTGATGTTGTTGAAAAAATTCTGGAGCTTGAACGCCCAGACGCGATTTTGCCAACAATGGGTGGTCAAACCGCACTTAATTGTGCACTTGCTCTTGATAAACGCGGCACTCTTAAACGTCTTGGCATTGAAATGATTGGCGCAAAACCTGCTGCCATTGAAAAAGCCGAAGATAGATTATTATTCAGAAATGCAATGGATAAAATTGGCCTTGAAAGCCCATTATCTTTTGTTGCCCATACACTTGAAGAAGCTGAAGAAGCTTTAGCAAAAATTGGTCTTCCTGCAATTATTCGCCCTTCATTTACTTTGGGCGGTACTGGTGGAGGTATTGCTTATAATAATGAGGAATTTAAACGCATTTGCGCAGGTGGCTTGGACGCTTCCCCTACAACTGAAATCCTAGTCGAAGAATCGGTTCTTGGCTGGAAAGAATATGAAATGGAAGTTGTGCGCGATAAAAATGATAATTGTATTATTATCTGCTCTATTGAAAATCTTGATCCAATGGGCGTGCATACTGGCGATTCAATTACTATTGCCCCTGCTATAACTTTGACTGACAAAGAATATCAAAGAATGCGCGATGCATCGATTGCAGTATTGCGTGAGATTGGCGTGGAAACTGGCGGCTCTAACGTGCAATTCGCACTAGATCCAAAAACAGGCCGCATGACAGTTATTGAAATGAACCCAAGGGTTTCACGTTCATCTGCCCTTGCATCAAAAGCAACAGGTTTCCCAATTGCCAAAGTGGCGGCAAAACTTGCGGTTGGTTATACGCTTGATGAAATTGCCAATGATATTACAGGCGGCGCAATGCCGGCCTCTTTTGAGCCGACGATTGACTATATCGTAACTAAAATCCCACGCTTTGCTTTTGAAAAATATAAAGGCGCAGATACAACTCTTACTACGCAAATGAAATCAGTTGGCGAAGCAATGGCAATTGGAAGAACTTTCCAAGAAAGCTTCTTAAAAGCTTTACGTTCGCTTGAAACTGGTCTTGATGGTCTTGATCCCGTTGAAGGTTTTGAAGACAAAGAAACCTTACGCGCTGCTTTGGCAATTCCTACTCCTGAACGTATTTTATATGTTGGACAAGCATTTAGAATTGGCATGAGCATTGATGAAGTATATGCGGCTTCTAAAATTGATCATTGGTTCCTAAGACAAATCGAAGAAATTATCGCAACCGAAAATAAAATTGCCCAAACTGGTGTTCCTAAAAATGCCGAAGATTGGACATTTATCAAAGGCATGGGTCTATCAGATGCCACGATTGGTCGTTTGACTAATAAGACTGCGCTTGAAATTGCGGATGCAAGAAGATCATTTAACGTGCGCCCAAGCTTTAAAAGAATTGATACTTGCGCCGGTGAATTTAAAGCAACTACGCCTTATATGTATTCAACTTATGAAGTGCCTTCATTTAATGGTAAGCCAGACTGTGAGTCAGAGCCGACTAATCGTAAGAAAATTGTAATTCTTGGCGGTGGCCCTAACCGTATTGGTCAAGGTATTGAATTTGATTATTGCTGCTGCCATGCGGCATTTGCTTGCGAAGAAATGGGTTATGAATCAATTATGATTAATTGTAACCCTGAAACGGTTTCTACTGATTATGATACTTCAGATAGACTTTATTTTGAACCGCTAACTCAAGAAGACGTTATTGAGATTATCAAAAAAGAGCAAGAAAACGGCGAATTGCTTGGTGTTATTGTTCAATTTGGGGGTCAAACGCCTTTAAAACTTGCGCACCCACTTGAGCAAGCAGGAATTCCAATTCTTGGCACTTCGGTTGATAGCATTGATATTGCCGAAGATAGAGAAAGATTCCAAGAATTATTGCACGAAATTGAGCTTATACAGCCGCGCAATGCAACCGCAAGAACCGAAGAAGAAGCGCTAAAGGGCGCAAATGAAGTTGGCTATCCAATTGTGGTTCGCCCTTCATATGTACTTGGTGGCCGCGCGATGGAAATCGTGCATGATGATGCGCAATTAAAACGTTATGTTCGTGAAGCGGTTATTGTATCTGGCGATAATCCTGTACTTATTGACCAATATTTACGTGATGCCATCGAAGTTGATGTTGACGCTTTATCAGATGGCGATGACGTATTTGTTGCCGGCATTATGGAACATATTGAAGAAGCAGGAATTCACTCTGGCGATTCTGCATGTGCATTACCGCCTTATTCTTTAAGTGATGAAATTGTTGCAAGAATTGAAGTTCAGACTATTAAACTTGCCAAAGCATTAAAAGTTAAAGGCCTTATGAACGTCCAATTCGCGGTTAAAGGCGATGATATTTATGTCCTTGAAGCCAATCCAAGAGCTTCAAGAACTGCGCCTTTTGTTGCAAAAGCAGTTAATATTCCAGTGGCATCTATTGCCGCAAAACTTCAAGCCGGTGAAAAACTTGCAAGCTTTAATTTAGTTAAAAAGAAACTAAATCATGTTGCGGTCAAAGAAGCCGTATTCCCATTTGCACGCTTTACAGGTGTAGATCCAATTCTTGGGCCTGAGATGCGTTCAACTGGTGAAGTAATGGGTCTCGATAAAGATTTTGATACTGCATTCTTAAAATCTCAAATGGGTGCAGGCTTAATATTACCAAAATCTGGCACTGTATTTATGTCAGTTAAAGATAGCGATAAAGACTATATTATTGATATTGCTAAAGAATATGTGGCATCTGGTTTTGAAATTATTGCAACCGAAGGCACCGCAAATATTCTAAATGCGAATAATATTAAAGCCACAAGAATAAATAAAGTTCTTGAAGGTCGCCCTCATATTGTTGATGCAGTTATTGACGGCAAGGTACAAATGGTTATTAATACAACAGAAGGCGCGCAATCACTTTCAGATTCATATTCAATCAGAAGGTCTGCTTTAATGTCTAGCGTAGTATATTATACCACTGTTTCAGGTGCTAGAGCCGCCATAAGAGCAATTAATTCGGACAAAAATAACGAATTAAAAGTAAAATCACTGCAAGCCTATGCTTGACGAAATGGAATTAAGATACCAAATTTAGATTAACAACTTAACACGGAATTTCCCAAAATGGAAAAAATACCTATGACGTTTGAGGGTCAAATTGCCCTTGACGCAGAATTGAAACGTTTAAAAACTATAGAACGCCCTAGTATTATTGCGGCGATTGCCGAGGCACGCTCTCATGGCGACTTATCTGAGAATGCAGAATATCACGCCGCCAAAGAGCGTCAGTCTTTTATTGAAGGCCGTATCGCTGAGCTTGAAGACAAGCTTGCGCGCGCTCAAGTAATCGACGTAAAACAATTATCTGGCTCTACTATTAAATTTGGTGCAACCGTTAAAGTTCTTGATGAAGACACCGAAGAAGAGCATGTTTATAAAATTGTTGGTGAAGATGAAGCCGATGTTAAATCTGGCAAAATTTCAATTGCTTCACCGGTTGCACGTGCAATGATAAGCAAAGAATCGGGTGATGTTGTTGAAGTAACAACTCCATCTGGCATTAAAAGCCTTGAAATTCTATCGGTAGATTGGATTTAATTGCAATCCTTTCAAAGTCATGTAATTGAATTTGCAGTAATGAAAATTACATCGCAAGAAAAATTGAGGTTATTTTGAAAGGTCGCACACCAGTTTATATTTTTAATAAACCTGAAAATAGGCCTAAAACACAAATTAATAGGCCGATGATTTATTGCGTTTCTGATGGCAGAAGCGGCATAGAGCGGCAGTCGATTGCACTTGCCAAAGCAATTATTGAAACAAATGGCGGAACTTATAAAGCAATAAGAATTAATCCAAGTGCGCCCCAAGTTTGGTTGCCGCCAAATCTTTGGCCCTTGCCTCTAAGTGCTTTGCCGCCTGTACAAAGGGAAGTTTTTAATAATCCGCCAGATATTTGGATTGGTAATGGACGAAGATCTAT
Source organism: uncultured Caulobacteraceae bacterium (assembly GCA_964443435.1). Taxonomy (GTDB): domain Bacteria; phylum Pseudomonadota; class Alphaproteobacteria; order Caulobacterales; family Aquidulcibacteraceae; genus Pseudaquidulcibacter. Next base: position 14,109 of record CAYUCW010000043.1, read on the forward strand.
TGCTTATTCACTTTATATAAAAAAACATTTTCCTAATACTTTGGTTGTTCAAGTTCAAGACCCAAAGCTTAATCCCAAAAGATTTGATTTTATTGTTGCGCCAAAACATGATGAAGTTAAAGGCGCAAATGTTTTTGAAACCATGGGCGGCCTTGTTTATTATACCCATGATGAAATTAATATAGCCAAAGCAAAATTTACAAAAAAAGACAAGAAATACGCGATTGTTATATTGGGCGGCAATTCTAAAACCCATAGTTTTGAAAAAGAAGACGCTTTAAGAATATTAAATATCCTTGAAAATAATGATTTAGAATATTTAATTACAACTTCACGAAGAACACCTGAATTAATTGCAAATTATTTTCGCGAATATGCGAAACAAAAAGATTTTTCATTTTTTCAGCATGAAGATTTTGATGGTCCAAACCCGTATCTTTCATGGCTTACTAATGCCGATTATGCTTTAATAACTGAAGATAGTGCAAATATGATTGCCGATGCGGCATTTTTTAATCTTCCTATTCATCTTCTTAAACTTTCTGGCAATTCAAACAAATTTGATAAACTACATAATAGTTTTATAAATTCTGGTGCGGCAAAATTTTATGATAAAGAAATAGAAAATTTTTCTTATGATATGCAAGATAATGTAAAAAATATTGCAAATAACATATTTAATTATTGGCAAAAGCTTGCAAAATAAGGCAGAACAAAAATCTAATATATAAGCTTCAAAAACTTGGTGGAACATGGCGAATAAACATACCCAAATTTTAATAATTGGATCTGGACCTGCTGGCTATACTGCGGCAATTTATGCGGCAAGGGCAATGCGTAATCCAGTACTTATTGAAGGGCCACAACCAGGCGGTCAATTAACTATAACTACCGAAGTTGAAAACTACCCTGGATTTGAACATGAAATCCAAGGGCCCGAGCTTATGGAAGCCATGAAAGCGCAAGCGGCGCGTATGGGCACTGAAATCCTTAATGATTGGATTTTGGAAGTAGATTTTAAAAATCGTCCTTTTACTGCCAAAGGTGATAGCGGCACTATTTATACTGCGGATTGCGTTATAATTTGCACCGGTGCACAGGCAAAATGGCTTGGCCTTCCAGAAGAAAAAAGCCTTATGGGCTTTGGTTTATCTGCTTGCGCAACTTGCGATGGCTTCTTTTATCGCAATAAAGAAGTTGTTGTTGTTGGCGGCGGCAATACCGCCGTTGAAGAAGCTTTATTCCTTACTAATTTTGCATCAAAAGTTACATTGATTCATAGACGCGATGAATTAAAGGCCGAAAAAATCCTTCAAAAGCGCTTATTCGAGCATCCAAAAATCGAAATTATTTGGAATCATAAAGTAAATGAAATACTTTGCGATTCTGAACCGCGCGGTGTGACTGGTGCAAAAATTGAAAATACTATTACTGGCGAAGTGCAAAATATTGCTTGCGATGGGCTTTTTGTAGCAATTGGACACCAACCATCTACAGATTTATTCAAAGGACAGTTGAATTTAAAGGAAAATGGGTATTTAATCACCGAAGTAGGCACAACTAAAACAAATATAGATGGTGTGTTTGCGGCTGGTGATGTTACGGATGAAATCTATAGACAAGCAGTCACAGCGGCCGGAATGGGCTGTATGGCGGCACTTGATGCGGAAAAATTCCTCTCTCATCATGAATAGGGGGGGCTTATGGATAAAAAATTATATAAACGCTATGCGACGCAGGCGATGAGCTTTAATTTTAAAAAAGCGAAAATTGAAATAAGGGTTCTTGGTGCATGATGGATTGGGACAAATTACGAACATTTCATGCCGCTGCTGAAACCGGCTCATTAACTGCTGCTGCCGAAAAAGTTGGGCTTTCACAATCTGCTGTATCAAGACAAATTGCGGCACTTGAAGATGATTTAGGCGTACCGCTTTTCCATCGTCATGCGCGCGGCCTTATTCTTACTGGCCCTGGTAAAGTATTACAACAATCAACCGGTCAAATGGCGACAATTGCCGCCGTCGCTGAATCAAACCTTAAAGATGCACGTGATAGACCGCAAGGTGAGCTTTTAATAACTGCGCCAATTGGTTTCGGATCTACTTGGCTTGCACCAAGACTTGGCGGCTTTTTGGATGAATATCCAGACGTTACTTTACGCCTTATGCTTGATGATAGAGAGCTTGATTTAACAACCCTTGAAGCCGAATGCGCCGTAAGATTATGGCAGGCAACACACGCGGATTTAATTCAACGCAAGCTGTTTTCTGTGAAAACTTCATTATATGCATCTTTAAATTATATTGCCGAAAATGGTGAACCTAAAAGTATAAATGATTTAGATAATCATAGAATAATTTCATATGGCGCAAAAGCCGCCGATGAAATGAAAGCACTTGATTTTGCGCTATTTTTAGGCCGTGAAGGTCAAAAACCAAGAGAGCCAAGTCTTTCAATTAATAATGTGACAGCGCTTGTTACTACTGTTAGTGCTGGGCTTGGGGTTGGCGGATTGCCTGATTATTTAGCGTCTAAAGAAAAAAATCTTAAACGTATTTTGCCTGAATATACGGGCCCTGATTTGGATGTATATTTCATATATCCTGCGGATTTAAGACGTTCAAAACGTATTGCGGCATTCCGTCAATATTTGATTGAACAGGCCGCGACTTGGAATAAATAAAAAATGGTGCGGTTTTCCCTGCACCATTTTTATTTTTGCTATTTAAAAATTTTATTCAATGATAAACAAGCCCGCTTTTTCACCAATGAAGAAATCAAAATTAGGTGGCAATATTTTGGTTTTGCCTTCTTTCATTGCTTCACCAATGGCACGGCCCGCTAAACCGCCTTCAAATTTTACATTCAAAACGCCAGCGCCACCAAAAACTATTTGACCATTATTGGCACCTTTAATTGACTTATCTTCGTTAACTTCAAGCACTCTTCCGCCAGAGCCAGCCATATTGCCCATAAAAAACTCTGGCTTAAATGTAATCGCCTTAGTGCCAACATTAGTAGTTACAATTTGCGCAACGCCTTCACCCATAGCAACAGTTGGTGTTGCAATTGCAGGATAAAATTTTTGATTTTCAGTAGCTGTACAATCCCATGCAATTACCCCAGTCCCGGGTTTTTTGCCAAAATTAAGTATATCTAAGCAATGACCCTCACCATTTTTCAGAGTTCCATTTTCTTCAAAACTCCATTTTTGTGATTTTGATTTACCACATTTTTTAGTGGTTATGGGATCACCTTTTCTATCACTTGTAAGACATTTATCGGATTGCATATTTCCTAAAATAATTTGACCACCATTTTCAGTCACAAAACGTAAATTTTGGTTTTCTTTGCCGTTGCACACATAAATTATCAGAGTATTATCGGCCTTTTTTACATCAAGGCACTGCCCCTGTGCAAAATATGACGCAATTGATGGTGTGCCTTTAATTTCTTGCGCGGCAAGTTTATCCGCAAATAAGAAACTTAATCCAAGAATAATAAATTTAAATATATTTTTCATTTCACTCCCCTTTTTCTTATAACTTATTTGTCTGACTTTATCTTGTCTAGTCTTTTTTCATACAAGATTAAAATTTATTAATTTCAAGCCCCTTGTTTTGCCATATTTCAATCTTATCTATTAATCATAGTATTTAGATACTTACCGAATACCTCCTCCCCCCCCTATAGAGGTTAACTGGGGTCACTCTTTAGTGACCCCATTTTTTTATAAAAATTTTAGTCTATTAAGGTGGTGTGGTTGGAAGCTATAGTTAGACCACTGCAAGTCAAATCACCGAAGCCGAGCATCCGTTTGGTTATACTGGTCATAATGAGCACCAAAAAGTTGCAGACTTTTTGGAATTTGCGAAGACAAAATAAAAATGAGCACCAAAAAGTTGCAGACTTTTTGGAATTTGCGAAGACAAAATAAAGCTATGAGGCTGGGCTTAATCTCTATTATTACCGCGCACGTTGGTATGACCCAGAGCTTGGCACGCTGCACTTACTTCTACGTTATTTTCAATCTCCCAGATTGAAAATTTGGCCTTGCCAATCACTTAGGAAGCCTCGAAACCGACCCTATCGG
>CAYUCW010000044.1:0-17783 GCA_964443435.1 uncultured Caulobacteraceae bacterium
TGTTATTGCTAATCATTATCATTAGTGTATAGAGCCTCAATTGTTTAGGTTTTTAGAAATCATATTTCTAAAGACAACCACAATTATGAGGTTTAAATTGTTCAAAAATTCAAAACTTAAGTCTAATGCCATTAGTTATATTGCGCTTCTTAGTGCGGCATTGGCTTTTAATATCGCTTATGGTGAAATCGCATTTGCACAGGCTCAAGAAACTATTATTGTTACCGGTAAAGCAAATAAATATAACCCTAAAAACATAGTTACCGCGACAAAAACTGACACGCCATTATTAAATGTTCCGCAAAGTGTTAATGTTATCACTCGTGAAGTTTTAGACGATCAAGCATCAAGAAGTCTTTCAGATGTTCTTCATTATATCCCAGGAATAACTGTAGGGCAGGGTGAAGGAAATCGCGATCAAATTACAATTCGCGGACAAGCAACAACGGCTGATTTCTTTATTGATGGAGTGCGTGATGATGTTCAATACTACCGCAATTTATATAATATTGAACGTGTTGAAGTTCTCAAAGGCCCATATGCCCTTATATTTGGACGTGGTGGCGGCGGCGGCATTGTTAACCGTGTGCAAAAAAGCCCACTTAGTAAAGACTTTATCAAAACCCGTGCAAGTATAAATAGTTTTGGCGCTTATGATATTGGCTTTGATTATAATAGCAAAATTAATGATAATTCGGCATTCAGAATTAATGCATTTTATGAAAATCTAGAAAATCATCGCGATTATTTTGGCGGTGAAAGATATGCTGTTAATCCATATTATGCAGTTTCGTTAAACGATGATTGGAAGCTTGGCGTTTCATATGAATATGTAAATGATAAGCGCGTCACCGATAGGGGTGTTCCGTCAAAGAATATGCGCCCAGCAATAGATCTTAAAAAGCAATTTTTTGGTGTTCCAAATATAAATGAAGCATCTTTAGAAGCCAATATTGCCAAGCTAAGACTTGATGGAAACCTAAGTGATAATGTATCTGTCACTTCCAGTTTATTATATGGCGATTATGATAAATCATACACAAATGTCTATGCTAATAGGGCTTTAACTGATTTAAATACGGTTGAGCTAGATGCTTATAAAGATCCGACTAAACGTAATAATTTTTTATTCCAATCTAATTTAATTTGGGACACTAATTTCTTAGGCTTGTCGCATACTATTATGGGCGGTTTTGAATATTCAAATCAAAAAACAGATAATTCAAGACAGATTGCGACTTTTGCACCTACAAGAATTCTTAATCTTAATTCAATTGTCTTCCCTAATGTAAGCTTTGGCGCAAAAAGCCGTGATACAAGCTCAGAAGTAAAAGTTCTTTCGGTTTATGCCCAAGATCAAATTACTATTAATGAAAAATTCCTAGCAATTATTGGCTTAAGATTTGATAAGTTTGATATTAACGGCCGTGATATTTTGGCGGCGCGTAATTTTGCAAGAATTGATGAAGAAGTTTCACCGCGTCTTGGCTTAATCTATAAACCAAAGCAAAATACTTCGCTTTATGCAAGCTATAGTAAATCATTTCTTCCGCGCTCTGGTGAGCAATTCTTGTCTATGACAATTACCCAAGAAAATCTTGCGCCTGAAGAATTTGAAAATAAAGAAATAGGTTTTAAATGGGACTTATTAGATAATTTATCGCTAAATATTGCGGCATTTGAATTATTAAGAAGTAATTCAACTACTCCAGATCCAAGGAATGTTTTAAACACAATTAATATTGGTGAAACCAAAACTTCTGGTACCGAGCTTTCTTTGGTTGGATCTATTAATAAGAAATGGCAAATTAGTTCTGCTTATTCTATCCAAGAGGGAGTTTTAGAAGGCAATAGCGATATTAAACTTGCACAAGTGCCAAGCTATCAAGGCTCATTATGGAATAAATATCAATTTAATAGTAATTTTGGTATGGGTTTTGGTATAATCCATCAATCAAGCTTTTATGCACAAATAAGGACTAATGGAACTGTGACTTCGGTGCCAGAGTTCACACGTGCTGATGCTGCGGCTTATGTAAAATTGAACGATAAGGCGAATATACAGATTAATGTTGAAAATCTATTCGGGGTCCAATATTTTTCTGATGCTCATAATAATAATAATATTACGCCAGGTGCACCATCAAATATCCGCTTTACAATAAGCTCTAAATTCTAGAATTTTATTTATATCTAAATGTCTAAGCCGCACTTATTTCATATGTGCGGCTTTTTGCAATCAAAAGCAATCATCACTAATAAAATTCTTTCAATATACGAAATAGTATTTATAATTACAAAAATAATTAAAATAGGTATGGAAACGTCAATAATGTTAAGATCAGTAATTTTAAAATCTTCGGGTTTGGCGGGTTTATTTGGGCTATTATGCATTGGGGTAATAAGCCCTGTTTTTGCACAATCGACTACTGCTGCCGCACCTACGTTTGTGCCGTCTGCCTCAAGAGGGATTACACCAAATATTGAAGGGCAAATAGGAACAGCTTTAAGATATAGACCTGATGGATCTGACTTTATTATTGAAAATGGCTCTGAATTTTTTAACCGTGCGCTTTATGGTGGGCATACTGCGTTTAGAGTTGATGCAGGGGATAAGCCAGAGTTTTCACTTTATCTTCCGGGACGTGGAGGCAATGTTCGCATTGGTATAAAAACCGATAAAGGTATCATTTGGCTGCAGAATTCTTCAAAAATCATAAGCCGCTATCGCCCTGGTGAGATGCATTATAATATTACCGACCCAATTTTGGGATCTAAAGCAAGTATAGAGCTTATTGGGATTGCCGATCCAAATAGTGAAGCTTTATTATTGCGCGTAATCTCTAAAAATATTGCTTCTAATGCAAAGCTTATATTTGCTTATGGTGGCGGCAATGGCGAAAGAGGACGGCGTGATGGTGATATAGGCACCGAAAAAGTACCAATAAGTGAGTATTTTCAATTCAAGCCCGAATTTGCCAAAGATAACCAATATAAAATAAAAGACCAAGTGAATAAGGGTTTTAAATTTACCGCTGATACTAAGTCTATTGGAATAACTGGAACTTCGTCGGTTAAAGCGAATTTTGAAATTATAGATGCGGAAAATTGGAATAAGATTAATAATTGGGATATTGTTAATTCTAAAAACAATAAAAGCGAAAATCCCAAAATTATAATTGCAGAAATGCCGATTAATAAAAACCCGATTTTCCTTTCTTTTCAAGTAACGCTTAAAGGTAGTGCTGAAGAATTAGCAGATTATCGCAATGTAACGGCGGGGCAAACTAATTCACCAAAGCAAGCAAATATAAATCTTCCAGATTATAGACCTGAAGAATTAAAACAAAAATTTGATAATGCCCAATTTCATTTTAAAGCTTTGCGTAATCAAGTAAAAATTGAAACACCTGATACATATCTTAATGCCGCGGTTGGATCATTAAATGTTGCCGCTGATGCTTTATGGGATGAACGTGATGGCGGCGGCATTATGCATGGCGCAATTGCTTGGCGTGCAAGATTATTGGGATGGCGCGGACCTTATGCGCTTGATGCGCTTGGATGGCATGATAGGGCAAGGCAAAATTTTGGGGTTTGGACAAAAAAGCAAAATCTTAAGCCAATTCCGCCAAACATTCCACCTGCTGAGATTGCCACTAATTTAGCGCGAAATCCCGATGGATTACATTCTAATGGTGATTTATCAAATACCCATTATGATATGAATATTGGCTTTTTTGATGCTATGTTTAGGCATTTATTATGGACAGGTGACATTGCCTATGCACGTGAAGTTTGGCCAGTAATTCAAAGGCATCTTGCATGGGAAAAGCGCCTTTTCCGTCGTGAATTTGGCCCTGAAAAGCTTCCCTTATACGAAGCTTATGCCGCAATTTGGGCAAGTGATGACGTGCAATATCATGGAGGCGGTGTCGGTTATACTTCAGCCTATAATATATATCATAATCGCATGGCGGCGCGTATTGCCAAAATGATTGGTGAAGACGCAAGGCCATTTGAGCAAGAAGCCGAATTAATAGAACGCGGCATGAAAACTTATTTATGGATGCCAGAGCGCGGCACTTTTGCGGAATTCCGTGATAGTCTTGGTTATCAAAATCTTCATCCAAGCTATGGGCTTTGGAATTTCTATCATATTATAGATTCAGGTGCGGTGAATGAATTTGAAGCCGTAACCATGAGCCAAGACCTAGAGCGTCACTTAAAACCAATTCCGATTTATGGAAAAGGTGTGCCATCGGATAGGCCATATCAAATGTATCCAAGCTCTGATTGGATGCCATATTCTTGGTCGGTAAATAATATTGTTATGGGCGAAAATATGCATACAAGTCTTGCCCTTTGGCAAGCAGGAAGAAATGAAAAAGCTTATAATATTTTGCGCGGTGGAATGCTGGCAAGCTTCTATATGGGTATTGCCCCCGGAAATGTTGGGAGCATGAATTATCTTGATGTATATCGCCGCGAGTCACAACGTGATTTCGCCGATGGGGCAGGGGTAATGTCACGCGCCTTAATAGAAGGCTTATTTGGTATAAGGCCAGATGCCTTGAAAGGTAAAATTGCCTTTGTTCCGGGGTTTCCAAGTGAATGGGATCATGCAAGCATAAATCATCCTAATGTTAATTTTCAATACAAACGCCAAGGCACTTTAGATGTTTGGAAATTTTCGCAAACCGATAAAAAGTTTTCAAATTTTTCAATTGATATACCTGCAAGATATTCACAAATTGAAAGCGTAACCATCAATAATAAACCTGCTACTTGGTCGGCTTTAAAATCAATTGATGCACCTAAATTAAGGATAGAAAGCAGTTTTACAAACGCTATTGAAATTAAAGTAAAATTCAAAGGCGAAGCTATTAATGAGGCAAGAGCCAATACTAAACCGCATAATGATAAAAACTACTTTGATTTTAAACAAGGTGATTTTGAATGGTGGGGACCAAAACAACAAACCGAAGCCCCAAAAACTTGTAAAATTTCTGCGCCTGTATGGACAAAGCAAACTGAAAAATTAAATATAACCACACTTAATATTTCAGAGCATTTTAATGACAAACTAACTGATATATTTCGAGTGGGTAAATATGTTTCTCCGCGTTCAAAAGCGGTTTCGCTTGCAATGCCATCACAAGGGATTGGCGCTTGGGCAGGCCATGTTAATGCCAAAGCAAATATTGATGATAGTGCACTTCGAAATAGTGAAGGTTCTATCTCAATTTTAAACGGACTAAAATTCTTAACCCCAAATGGTGACAATAAGAATATAGCTTTTGTTTCACACTGGGATAATTATAATAAAGCTTTGAATATTCCACTTAAGGGAAGTGCAAGCCGCGCATTCTTAATGATGGCAGGTTCAACCAATCATATGCAAAGTCGAATTGAAAATGCCGAAGTAATAGTAACTTATACTGATGGCACGACAGAAAGGCTTGCATTACGCAATCCTGAAAACTGGTGGCCTATTGAACGTGATTATTTTATCGATGATTATCAATTTAGGCTTTGCGGAACCGCACCTTTAAGGCTTGATTTAAAAACTGGTAAACTTCATAATCCTGCCGAAAAAGCAAAAGGGGATAGAAGCCGCGAGACTATAGATGGCGGGTCTGCTAATATTCTGGCAATAGATCTTAATCCGAATAAAACTTTGCAAAGCTTGAAACTTCATGCGCTCGCAAATGAGGTTGTGATTGGATTAATGGGAATAAGTCTTCAGGATTATAAAGAATAGAATTTGCCCTTTACATTAATGGCAGAATTCCTTCAGCTTTAATTTTCCAACCTTTTGCGGCAAATCCAGGACTTGCTTTTTTATTCCCATCCCAGCCTCCAACCATAAGGGCAATAGCGAGTAATAATCCGCCATTTGATGGGAAGTATGTTTCTGCGGCTCTTAAATATCCCGCACCATCAGGACCAATTGGTTTTTCGTCTGCGGCATCTTTTTTAGCATTCGGCACGAAGGCGGCGGCATGGGCATCAAGATGAACCCTTGGTGTCATGCCAGAAAGCCCAAATTGATTATTTTTCGCGGGATAAAATAGCCAGTCGATTGCTTCTTCTGGTGCATTTAATCTTGCCGCCGTCATAGCAATCATGGGATAATCCCATCCCCAAGTTTGCCGCAAATCCCAATCGCTTTTAATTCTCTCAAGTGTTGCCCGCATTATTTTAGGGTCAATTTCTTTTGAGTTTATCCAACCATAAGCCATTAAGAATGAAGGATGATCTTTATTTTGACAGGTTTCATTTATTGCATCTGCGCGGCAAACTGCTCCTGCGGCTTTATCCCAAAAATCTGGTTGTGAACCTGTTGGGAGGTATAGCCCATCTTTTTGCGGCAATTCTGGCCATTTTGCTAATATTTCGTCCCAGTCAATACGACGCTTTTTGCCCAATCTTTCGCGCCATTTTTGTGCGGTTTCAATTCCCCATCTAAAATAAGCAACTTCAAATAATGGATTAGAAGTTATAAGTGGATCGAAATTTTCTTGAACTGGAATAATTGGTGGGCCAAGCTTATAGTAACCCGTTTTTTTATCAAACACCATGAATGAAGCCAATAGTTCGGCAGAGGCTTCGACCAATGTTTCATAAGTTTTAAGTGTCGCAACTTGCTTTTTGGCGCGCCAAATAAGTTCCGACATATATATTGGGTGTGGTTGTTGCCACATAATAAATGGTGAAACTTTACTTGGGCTATCTACACCATCTGGGCCAATCATTTTAGGCCACCAAGCGCCTTTTAAACCTTGTTCTTTTGCGCGCACTTTTGCTTTGGGTAAAAAGCTTAAATACCAAGCTAAGCTTTTTTCAAGCAAATGTGAGCGACCCCAAAGTGCAAAATGCGCACTATGCCAAGGGTGCATTTCTAAATGTGACTTGCCGTTCCAGCTATTGGAAAATAATCCTTCTTCTTGCGGTGGAAAAATTCCTGCGGCATTTATAGCCATTAAATATTGCGATAAAATAATGCGGCGTTCTAGTTCGGGTGCACGCGTGTCTGTGCTTCCATTAAAATCAACCATGCCGCCATTTGACCAATAATCTTTCCAATAGGCCTCACAATCCCTTTTTGCTTTGTTTGGTGAAGGAAGGGCAGGGCCAGATTCTTTAGAAAACTGTACCATTATTATAAGCTTATTTGTATTATTCTTAGGCTTAACCGAATATTTATTAGCGTCTATTTTTAAAATATCGGCGGCTGTATGAATACCTATAGCAGATTGAAAAATTGTATCATCAATCTGACGTTTGATTCTTACTAAATTTGCGCTTCTCGAAGTTTCGATTGTTTTATGATTTTCTTGATTTTTAAAGTCTGATGGATCTGGATTAAGGGTTTTAGACACGCCAGGGAAATCAATATTAATATTTAAGTTCTGTTGCCTTATAAGTTCAGATTCAACTTCTACCATTATTGTATCTTGATTTGGTAGAACGCGGGTTTCAACTTTTACCAATTTATTATTAATTTTAAACTGGCTTTTTAAAGTGCCTGTCCATAAATCTAAGACTTGCTTGGTGTCCGTTAAATCTGAAAAACTAATGCTATTGCCATTTTTATTTAATATATCAAAAGAAAGCTTGGCCAGAGAAAATCTATGCGGGTTTTCACGAATATAGGCAATTGCAGGATTTTTACTGGCCTCTGCCCAATCTTTATAATATCCATATTTACGTTCTATGCCATTTACATCAATAGGAATCTGTGTGTCTTTTACGGTATAATTATTTGGATTTGGATGGCTATGCCATGCCCATTGCGCTTCGGTTAATAAAGGGGCAATTGCACTATATTCATCTCTAAAAGTTTGAAGGCCAGTTATATCAGCCGTAAAGCCAATACTTGAATTGCCCAACATTAAAGGTGAAGAGGGGTCAGGTTTTGTAAGGTTCGGATTATGGCGACTTACCAAAGCTTTTCTATCAATTAAATTGTTAGAGGCATGGGCTTTGGTATTAAGCATTTGCAATGAGGCAACACCAAACGCTGATACAAATAAATTACGCCGTGAAATTCTTGAACCAATCATTTATTCCCTCTTTGTAATATAATTTATTTTATTATTTGCTTTTTTAATGCGATAATTTTCTTCTAATTAGCAAAATTTAACATAAAAGGCTAACTATAAAAAGTGAGCATATAAGTTTAAAATTGATTGAAACTTGTTTACAATTGATTATTAATTGTGTATATCTGTTTATACACAAAATGATTTTCATATAGAAAACAAAAAAAATATAAAAACAAGGTTGGGAAAAAATTGAATCAGGTGGTATTGCCAAAGAGAGGACGGCTGTTTGCCAGTTCTTGCATATGTTTATGCTTAAGTTTTAGCGGTTTAGCAAACTCTAAAGTTATAGGTATGAATACACCTGCGACCGAAATTAGTATCTCCCGCTTAAAAGAGCTTCCTCCCTCTGAGCGCAAAGTTTGGCATGAATATATAATTCAATCACAAAGACAAAATATTATTGATCATAATATTCTTAAGGCAGAACAAAAGCCTGGTGTGCCTATTCCTCCCCCTCCCACAGCCGGCAGTAGCAAAATGCCGCTTGAAAAAGAATCGTCTTGGTATTCAAGCATTGATGCGCTTGCAATTGCTGATAATATAATAAGTTTTCAAACCCCTTCTGGCGGCTGGAGTAAAAATCAAGATAGAACAAAGCCGCCAAGACTTCCTGGGCAGAGATATTCTAATAATGCTGAAACTATGGAAATTGGTACAGGTAGTTTTGACGCGCCACGAGATAGATTTTGGACGTTTGTAGGCTCATTTGATAATGATGCAACAACTACTGAAATTCGCTTTTTGGCAAAAGTGCAAGCGCAAATTCCGTTTAGTGATGGTCAAAAATATCGTGATAGCATTCTTAAAGGTATAAATTACATCCTTATGTCGCAATATCCTAATGGTGGTTGGCCGCAAAACTATCCCTTAGAGGGCGGCTTTCATGATGGAATAACTTTTAATGATAATGTGGTTGCAAAGGCCGCTAGTCTTTTGGCTGATATTGCTGAAGGTGATGAGGAATTCAAATTTGTTCCCGAGGCAATCAAGCAAAAAGCGTCTATTAGTAGTGCTCGTGCAATAAAATTGATTTTGAAATCTCAAGTAATTATAAACGGAAAGCGTACTGTTTGGCCGCAACAAATTGATGCAATAAGTCTAGAACCAATTTCAGCTAGAAATTATGAAATGCGTTCTCTTGCCAGTGCCGAAAGCGCCGATGTTCTTATTTTTTTAATGAAACAAAAAAATCCAAGTTTAGAGATGAAAGCCGCCATACATCAAGGGGTCTTATGGCTTAAAGAGAAGGCAATTTATAATAAAGCTTTCACTAAAATAAGTGATGAAGACGGAAGAAAGCTTATTGATAAAGAGGGCGCAGGCCCAATATGGTCAAGAAATTATGATTTAAAAACTGGTCAACCAATTTTTGGTGATTGGGGCAAAACAATTCATGATGATGTGAATGAAATTTCAAAAGGTCGGCGTAATGGTTATTCTTGGTATGGCTCTGGGCCTCAAAAAGCAATAAATATGTACGAAGTTTGGAAGTTAAATAATAAATAAAAAAAATAACAATAGGAAAAGGGAGAAAATTTATGAATAAAAATAAATCTAGGCTTTTAGGGCTAATGGTAAGCTCTTCATTGCTTGCTTTGGTAACCGGTGGCAATGCCTTGGCGCAAACCGCACCTGCAAAAGAGGCTAAAGTCTCAACAGAAGAAAACGCTGAAACTGTAGTAGTTATTGGTGTTCGTAATGCTGAAAGATCTGCAATTCAAAGAAAAAAGCGCTCTTCAACACATGCCGATTCTATAGTTGCAGATGATGTAGGTCAATTCCCTGATAAAAACGTTGGTGAAGCAATTTCACGTATCGCAGGTGTCGCGTTAGATATTACTGATGCTGGTGATCAAGGCGGGTTTACAATTCGCGGACAAGCAGCGGACTTAATTCGTATTGAAGTTGATGGCATGTCAATGTTGCCACTTGATAACCAAAATGGTCGTTCTGTTACTGGCCTTAATGATATGTCTTCGGATTTAATTAAAAGTGTTGATGTTATAAAAGGTCAAACCGCAGATATGCGTCCAGGTGGCGTTGGCGGCACTGTTTTAATTGAACAAAGAAACGGCTTAGATTTTAAAAAGCCACTGGTTAAATTTAATCTTCAATATCAAAAAAATACGCTTGATGAAGAATGGTCTCCACGTGCCAATTTAATTTTAACGAAAAAGTTTCTAAACGATAAATTGGGTATCTTATTCAATTTCACACATGATGATGCGCGTACTTCAACTGATTTTAATAGTGTTTCTGATAAGCAAATTGGTTATCAACCATTTGGTGATCATGATAATTCTGCTGAAAAAAGCTTTACTCAAGCATATGATCCCATTGCGGCTGCTGTGACTACTAAGGCAGGATGCGCGGCATTACCTACAACAGGCATTAATAGTCGTCTAAACTGCTATGCGCAATGGGAAGATTTTGCGCCATCTTTACCAAGAATGCGTCGTGAAAATCGTCAAGATGTGCGTACATCATTCCAATTACGTGCGGATTATCGTGTAAATGATAGTTTAACGGTATATGCGTCTTATAATCCTAATATTCGTAATCAAGACTTCCAAGCATATAATTTCTTTATTGCGTCACCAAATGGCACAACTAGTACAGCAGGCGTATTATCGTCAAATATGCGAAATGTAAAAGTAAACGAAAACCATTATATTACGGAATTTGATTTTATCAGAGGCAATGGTTCAACCAATTTGAATTATGATACTCAGGTCAGAGATATTCAACGTACAAATGAGCAGCATTATTCACAAATCGGTGCGAATTTCAAAAAAGGAAAATGGACAGCTAAAGCTGCTTTCCAATATGCGACATCAAAAGGCGAACGCCAAGACGAAGCATTTAAATTTATTACATCTATTCCTTCAGCACATTTTTATATGATACCTGAAAATGGTTTATGGACTTTTGATGTACCGGCTGTAGATCTTAATAATCCATCAGTATTCTATCCTGTATCACCTGATAATAACTCAACTACTCCAAGGCCAGGAGTATTCCAAAATCCAACTACAACGGCGCGTACTGAATTCACACCACAAGCAGACCGTAATAAAGAAACTAATTTTAAATTAGATGTTGTAAGGAAAATTGATAATTTTGGCCCTCTAAAATCTGTTAAATTTGGTGTTTCTAAAACTGATAGAGAAAACGAAACTTGGCGAGAAGGTGGTTTCTTAATTGCACCTGGGATAACATTGTCACGTGCAAGAAGCCTTGATTATATTCGTATGTGCAATCCAACGGTTGTGGGTGCTAATTGTCAATTTGGTTCACGTACTTTAATTACTGACCCATTAAGCACAAGTACAGATCGCCTTGATAAAGAGCATATGCTTACAGTTGAGCAATACCAAAGATTAGTAAATGAAAGTCTTATTGACCTTCCGGGCGCTAATTATTTTGATGGCCTTCCTGAAAGAGGAAATCTAATAAATTCTTGGAAAACTTTTAATTTTGATAGTTTCTATAATATCCTTAGCCAATATGCTGATCTTAGTAGGCATAATCTTGATTGCTTATATGAATGTATTGCATCTGATGGAAAAGTTTATAAACGTCCAAGTTATTCTACTCAGGAGGGAACTACTTCCGCTTATTTAATGGGTGATTTTGAAACTCGCTTATTTAATATGGAAGTAACAGGCAATATTGGTGTTCGTTATCAAAAAATCGAAGTTAACGCTGCGCCTTCTATTAATTTCTTTAATCGCGTTCTTGATACCGCAAAAGTAACAGCTAATAATAAAGCGCCATACACAGATGTATTCGTATCACGCACAGTGGGTGTTATTGACCGTGAATCTGAAGATGTATTGCCAAGCTTTAACCTTGCAGTATGGCCAATTGAAGATAAATTAGTAACAAGATACTCAATTGCCAAACAACGCGCACGTCCAAGCATGACAAACTTAACTGGAACAAGTGCTGCAAATTGCTTTAAACTAGATCAAGCACTTACTGATTTTTATAATAATAACCCTGCTTATTTTAGTGATGGTGACCCTGATACTGAAGATCCAACGGCTTCAGCGGCAACACGTTGTTCTGGCCGTATTGGTAACCCTGAGCTTAAAGGTTATGAGGCCATTACTCAGAATTTATCAATGGAATGGTATCCAAACAAGGATTCTCAATTAAGTTTGGCTTATTTTGAAATTGATGTGAAAACGCAGCGTCCTGAAACTGTATCGCTTCCAGAATATGAGCTTCAAGGAACTAAATATATTGCCGATACTTTCCAAGATGGTCCGGGCGGTTTAAAACAAACTGGTTTTGAAGTATCTGGTCGTACAGCATTTACTTATTTACCTAGTGTTTTAAGATATACTGGCGGTGGCTTTAATTATTCAACTGCAAAGTCAAATCTTGCAAATACTGCTAAAGATCCATTAACAGGCATAGCTTTGCCACCACGCGGTGAGTCAAGTTATTATTATAACGTGAATCTTTGGTATGATGATGGTCGCACTAATGCAAGAATTGCATATCAGCAGCGTGATTTCTATTATGACCGTATAGATGCTTCAGAATCTATTAATCGTGTACCAAATGCGGCAACCGCTGCTTTGATTGGAATTCCTATTGATCCAACTGGTGCTGCGACAAGCTATTTCAAAACAGTTACACCAATATTCAAAAATGGTTCTAAATCATTAGATGCTAGAATTTCTTATAAAATTAATAAGAATATTGAAATCTTTGCAGAGGGGAAAAACCTTCTTAATGATTCAATTACTCGTTATGCGCCTGACCAATATCGCGAAATTGGCAATGGCACACCTTATGTTTTTGATACTCTTTATTATGGTCAACGTTTCTATTTTGGATTCATTTCGACATTCTAAGAGTTAAATAACAAGTTAAACTTGAGTCTGGTCAAACCTTCCAGTGGCCAGACTCCTTTTTTACTTAAAATTTAATTATACATTTTGAATTTTAAACGCTATATGTAATATATAATCTGCAATAGACGAGTAAAGGAAAATATTATGAAATTTAATAAAAGTCTTATTCCACTTTTTTTATTCATGATATCGGTTCCAATATCGGCTAATGCAAAAACTACTGAGCCAGTAGTGGTCGCAGGCATAGAGCCACAATGGCTTAAGCCGCCAATAAGGCCACAAATTAAATTTAACGAAAATAGTCTTGCTTCGCCAAAAGAAGTTCTTCCGGTTCTTGAATATGTCGCCTTATCGCAAATCGCGGACATGAGCAAAAGACCAATTCAAATGTCAACGGGTAGCAATCTTACCGAAATTTCTTCTAATTGGGTTGCTGCAACTTTTTATAGTGGCGCTGCGCGTGTTGCCCGCCGAACTGAAAACCTCGAAATTTTAAGATTTTTAACTGCAACTGCTGAGCATTATAATTACTCCCTTAGAGGGGCGCGCTCACAAAGAACTTTGCTTAATGCCGATGATATTGTAATCGGTGATTTATACCAAGAACTTTATAGTCGGCGTGGGCAAATTGGCACTTTAATGCCTTTGCAACAAAGACTTGATTATATGGTGCCACACCTTAGCCGAACTACTGAAACTAAAGAGCTTATATGGTGGTGGTGTGATGCGCTTTATATGGCACCGCCAGTTTTAGCGCGTATGTCAGCAATAACAGGTGACCAAAAATATTTAAATGCCATGGATAAAGAATGGCGCAGAACCGCAAAAAGATTATGGGTTGAAGATGAAGCTTTGTTTTTACGTGATGAAAGATTTAAAAATCAAGATCATTTAGGGGCAAATGGAAAGCCTATATACTGGTCTAGAGGTAATGGTTGGGTAATGGGCGGCCTTGCCCGAACACTTGATACAATGCCAAGTAATTTTGAAGGTCGTAATTATTATATCGATATTTTTTCAAAAATGGCTAATCGAATTAAAGGTTTACAAAGAAGTGATGGGCTTTGGGCAACGGATTTGAATGACCCAAAATCATTCCCAGAAGCTGAAACTTCTGGATCTGCATTTTTCGTTTATGCTATGGCATGGGGCGTTAATCACGGAATTCTTGATAGAGAAACCTATTTACCAATAATTACAAAAGGCTGGGCTGCGCTTAACCGTCATGTCTTGCCAAATGGCCTTATTGGTGCCGCGCAAAAAACTGGTGATAAGCCAGTTACCACAAAACCTGAAGAAACGGGGCCTTATGCTACGGGTGCATATTTGCTTGCAGGGCTTGAAATTATGGATTTAAGTGAAAAAGCGAAAACACTTCCAAATCCAGAACCAAAGCGAGATGATGAGGCCTATATTAAAGCTTCTACACCGCAACCACCACCACCAGTTACTATAGTTGGAGAAGCCGAAAAAGCGCGCCGCGCCGAAGAAATGAAAGCAATTGCGGCACTTGCTTATAATCCAATAGATGCGAAACCTGAAACTGTGCTTGAAAAGCTTCCGCCATTAACTGAGGAAGATAAAAAAGTCCGCGCGATTGTAAGGTTTGCCCCATATAGGCTTGATGATTTATTATGGGAAAATGACAAAGTAGCGCACCGAATTTATGGCCCAGCCTTACAAGCACGTGAAGCACCATCAAGCTCAGGAATAGATGTTTGGGCAAAACGCGTACGCTATCCATATATGGAAAGACAATTAAAGTTTAAAAACTATCATGTGGATCGCGGCGAAGGTCTTGATTATTATGATGTTAAAACTACTCGTGGTGCAGGTGGTCTGGGCATATGGTTCGAAAATAAATTATGGACTTCAAGAAATTATGCAACTCATGAAATACTGAAAACTGATGGCGATGAAGCACTTTTCAAAGTTGATTATAAAGCATGGCCTATTGATATAAATCGCAAAGTTTGGGAAAGCCGTACTTTTTCTCTAAAAACTGGTTCAAACTTTACACGTATGGTTTCAACCATAAATTCAGATACTAAAGATCCGCTTATTGTTGCAATTGGTATTTCAAAACGTAGATCCCCGAGTGGTCAAAATGGAATATTGACTAAAAATCAAATGACTGGGCTTTTATCATTTTGGGAGCCACCTAATGCTGAACACGGAAGCTTAGGAATAAGCATAAATGTAGATCCATCAATTGTTGAAGGGTTTACAGAAGATAATGAAAACTATTTAATTCTCGTTCGTGTCACGCCTTCAAAGCCTTTCGTTTATTATATGGGTTCGGCTTGGGATAAGGGGCTTGATTTTAAAGACCGCGCTTCATGGGAAGCGCATGTTAAATCACAAAAATTTAGCTTTGATCCAACCGCGAAATAATAAGAGAATTAAATGATAAATACACGCCGCAATGCTATTAAGTTTCTATTGGCTAGTGCCTCTATGATAAGCATTGCACCAATAGATGCGGCATTTGCAGAGCAGCCACCTATTTTATATTCACCAGTCTTACCCAAGGATTGGACGGATAATAAAACAGGCCATAGAATTATACGCCTTACCGAAGAAGAAGGTGC
This sequence comes from uncultured Caulobacteraceae bacterium, assembly GCA_964443435.1. Lineage (GTDB taxonomy): Bacteria > Pseudomonadota > Alphaproteobacteria > Caulobacterales > Aquidulcibacteraceae > Pseudaquidulcibacter. Next base: position 15,571 of record CAYUCW010000044.1, read on the forward strand.
GGGCGTTTTATATTTTTACCGTAATGCCTATACGCCCGAAGGCGATATTATGGTTTTTAAATCGCCAACCGGCATAGGAATGGTAAGGCTTGCAGATTTCACAGTTTCAAAACTATTGGAAGGCAAGGAAAATGATTTATTATTTATGATGCGCACAACGCGCGAAGCGGTTTATGCGGTTACCGATGCAGGAACTGGTGAAGCCGAAGATCGTCCAAAAACCATTTATGCAATTAATGTCGATACAAAGAAAATAAGAAGGCTTACGCGGATAAATGCGGGTCGTATTACTTCATCAAATGCAAATGATACAATGCTTTTGGGGCAGGTGGCTTATGGCGCACAACCTCTGCAACCCAAAGATCCAAAATCCATTGCACAGTTTGGTAATGCCGAATATGCCGCGCTTGGGCCAGATGGTAAGCCGCTTAATTTTGCAAAGGCAAAGGGCGTAAGAATGCTTCAACGCTGGAGTGCGCGCATCCCCGCCGAGCTTTTTACAATAAATATTAAAACCAATACACGCAAAGTTATTTTTAAAACTCTTGAATGGATTGGTCACGCCCAGTTTTCACCAACCGATCCCACACTTATTCGCTTCTGCTATGAAGGGCCTTGGCATAGAGTTGATAGAATGCAGCTTATAAGATCTGATGGTAAGGGACTTAAAAGTGCCCATAAACGCACTCAGAATTTTGAGATTTTTGGTCATGAATTCTTTAGCCATGATGGAAAATGGCTTTGGTATGATTTGCAAACTCCGCGCGGACAAGTGTTTTGGGTTGCGGGTCTTGAACTTGCGACCGGTAAAAGAGTTTGGAAGCGTCTTGAGCAAAACGAATGGGGCGTGCATTTTAACGTTTCAAATGATGGTAATTATTTTGCCAGTGATGGCGGTGATGCCGATATGGTCGCGCATGCTCCAGATGGCAAATGGATATCTCTATTAAAGTCGGAACAGATTATAGATGCCGATGTCGCGTCATATAGAGATGATTTAATTACTGTCGAAAAATTTGCTTCTACGCGCCTTGTTGATATGTCAAATCATGAATATACCCTAGAGCCAAATTTACGCTTTACCCCTGATGGTAAATGGATTATTTTTGGAAGTAATATGCATGGCAAAAAGCATATTTATGCGGTTAAAACCGAAAAATAAAAAGCCCCAAGTTTTGAGACTTGAGGCCTAATAATTGGGGCTTTGAAATTTAAGCCTAAGCTTTTTCTTCTAATTCAATAGTGATTTCGTCTTCTATTTCTTCGTCTTCAACATAGTCTTCGAAATAATATTTTGTGTCTGGCTCAATCTCATGCTCTTCGATTTCGTCATAAACTTCGGCCAATGAATTCATAATGGCTTCTATTTTTTCGCTTAGGCCATCAGTGGTTTGAATAAATGGATGCTCAAATAAATGAGTATTAAGAATGTCAGAAATCATGATGCATCTATCAAGCGCTTGGGCTTTATAGGTTTCATCCATAATAATATATTCGCCATTATCGGTTTCGTTAGTTTCGATTACTTCAGTCATATCAGACTCCTTCTGTACACTCACTCATATAATAGCCGAATGTTTTTGCACTTCTGTGACGATTCGAAATTTTCCCGTCATTAATTAAACATGAAGAAGTAATTATATAATTTTGGTCTGAATATTTAGGGAGCTCTTTTCTATACTAAAATGCCAAAGAAAAGCAAAAATGACACTTTTTGATTTTCTTTGACTTTAAGTATTTAATTCGCTGAGTGAGCGCAACGATGAGCCCCAAAAAGTTGCAGACTTTTTGGGTAAGGCGAAGCGCAAAAAAAGCGCGAGGGTGGCGAATTACGAAGGATCCGGTGATATCATTTTACTCGGCACTACAATAGCATCAAAATCCTCTGCTGGAATGCCAAGTATAATTGCTTCTTCGCGTAATGTTGTTCCATTTTTATGTGCGGTTTTGGCAACTTTCGCCGCCAAATCATAGCCATATTTTTCTTTTAATGGGGTCACAAGCATTAATGAATTTGCAAGGCCACGCGCAATATTATCAAGGCGTGGTTCAATGCCAATAACGCAATTATCGGTGAATGAAACCGCCGCATCCGATAATAATTGTACCGATTGCAAGAAATTATAAGCCATCATTGGGTTAAACACGTTTAATTCAAAATGACCTTGTGAACCCGCAAATGCGATTGCCGCATTATTGCCGGCAATATGCGC
>CAYUCW010000045.1:0-17211 GCA_964443435.1 uncultured Caulobacteraceae bacterium
TATGAATCCAAATTGCTAAGTGAGGGCGAAGCCCGAAGGCAGCAATTTGAGGACTATGCGTCCACTTCCGCCTCAAGTGCAAATTCAGTGATGAAATCGCGTCTTGGTTCAACCAATTCACCCATAAGTCTTGAGAACATACTATCGGCCGTATCGGCATGATCTACATAAACTTGAAGCAGTGAGCGCGCATTTTTATCAAGAGTGGTTTCCCATAATTGCTCCGCATTCATCTCGCCAAGACCCTTATAGCGTTGTATTGAAATGCCTTTTTTACCCTGAGAGCGTATGCCTTCAAGAAGGTCAACCGGACTATAAACATCACATCTAAAGTCACGGCGCGCAAAAACACCAGTGCCATCATAAAAACCTGAGGTGGCTCTGGCACGTTCATTAAGGCGACTTGCATCAATTGAACCCAAAAGCCCATTTTCAAATAGGATTGCTTCGGTAACGCTTCTTACTTCGCGTGAAAGTTTAAGACCAAGATCGGTTACTTCGCCTTTCCAATCGCTTTCACCTTCTTGCTTTTGATGGCTTAAGCGGCTTGCGGCTTTATCGGCAAGTTCTTGGGTTATATCGGCGGTCAATGCGCCCGATAAAGCAACTTGTTCAAGGATTTTTTGCGGAACACGCGTAGAAAGTCTTGTAAGATGGGCTTCAAAACTTAGGGCATCTTTCACAGTTTGTAATAAATCCTGACCAATTCTTACTTCGCCATTTCCTGCGCTAAAGCTTGCGTCAATTATGCCTTCGGAAATAAGATAATCCTCTAATGCGGCCTGATCTTTTAAATAGGTTTCAGAGCGACCCTTTGCGGCCTTATACAAAGGCGGTTGGGCGATGAATAAATGACCACGTTCAATAATTTCTGGCATTTGGCGATAGAAGAATGTAAGCAAAAGCGTTCTAATATGCGCGCCATCAACGTCCGCATCGGTCATAATAATAATTTTATGGTATCTAAGCTTATCAATGTTGAAATCATCGCGCCCAATTGAAGTGCCAAGCGCGGTTATAAGAGTCCCAATTTCTTGGCTGGTAAGCATTTTATCAAAACGTGCGCGTTCCACATTAAGGATTTTACCACGAAGTGGGAGAACGGCTTGATTGGCTCTATCACGGCCTTGCTTAGCCGATCCGCCCGCAGAATCCCCTTCCACAATAAAGATTTCAGATTTAGAAGGATCGCGTTCTTGGCAATCTGCAAGCTTTCCTGGAAGCGATGAAATATCAAGCGAAGTTTTACGACGCGCCAAATCCCTTTGTTTGCGAACGGTTTCGCGTACAATTGCCGCTTCTATAATTTTTTGAAGGATTATTTTTACTTCATTTGGATTTTCTTCAAACCAAGTATTAAGCGTTTCATTCACTACGCTTTCGACAACGGGGCGAACTTCGGAAGAAACAAGTTTATCCTTTGTTTGACTTGAGAATTTTGGATCTGGCACTTTAACCGAAAGAACACAAGTTAGACCTTCACGCGCATCATCGCCCGAAATATCTACTTTTTCTTTTTTGCTTAGGCCAGAAATTTCATAATAATTATTAATTGAACGGGTTAAAGCACCACGAAGACCCGCCAAATGCGTGCCGCCATCGCGCTGTGGGATATTATTTGTAAAACAAAGTGTGTTCTCATGATAATGATCTTTTGACCATTGAAGAGCAACTTCGACAGTTATTCCGTCTTTTTCGCCTTTTATATAAATAGGATCTGGAATCAATGAAGTTCTATCGCGGTCAATATGTTGTACGAATGCTTTTACGCCGCCTTCATAATAAAGTTTTTCGACAAATGGCTCTACGCCTCTGAGGTCGGTAAACTCAACCGAAAAGCCCGAATTTAAAAACGCAAGTTCGCGCAATCTGTGAACCAAAGTTTTTCTGTCAAACTCGGTTTTTGTGAAAATTGTTGGCGAAGGCCAAAATCTTACGCAAGTTCCATTTTTGCCATTTGCATCACCAATTACTTTCAAAGGCGCAACAGTATCGCCAAGTGCAAATTCCATATAATGCTCTAGACCATTACGCCAAATAGTAAGCGCAAGCTTATCAGAAAGCGCATTAACCACTGAAACACCAACCCCGTGAAGGCCGCCTGAAACTTTATATGAATTTTGGTCAAATTTACCGCCTGCGTGCAATTGCGTCATAATAACTTCGGCAGCAGATACCCCTTCACCAGTGTGAATATCGGTTGGAATTCCGCGCCCATCATCTTCAACTTGAGCCGATCCGTCAGGGTATAAAATTACTTTACAAAAACTTGCGTGCCCTGCCAAAGTTTCGTCAACTGCATTATCTACAACCTCATAAACCATGTGATGCAGACCAGAGCCGTCATCGGTGTCACCAATATACATGCCAGGGCGTTTTCTTACAGCATCTAAGCCTTTTAAAACCTTAATAGAATCAGCACCATATTCATTATTTTGCACTGGTTGGTTTGTTTCGTTATCGCTCATTAAAGTTTCCGTTTATTTTTTATATTTTTATGGCCTGATTCTGTGAAATGGCATAATATTCTGCATCATTTTCAAAGCCTTCAAACAGGTTTTTATCGGTACCAGTTAGCCATGATTGGCCATTTAATTCAAGCAATTCTTGCGCTAAAGCATCACGTCTTTTCTTATCAAAATGTGCGCCGGCTTCATCAAGTAAAAGTATCGGAACTGGGCGCAAATAAAGATTAGAATTTTTAGCAATTGTTCCAGATATTGCCCGCGCTTGGGCAAGGATAAGACCGAATAAAAGTGCCTTTTGCTCACCCGTAGAGCATTTTTCCGCAATCATACCATTATCGGCATGAATAGCCGAAATTTCAGTTTTATGCGGTCCGATACTTGCGCGACCAATAATTGAATCTTTTGCCCGTGTATTTTTTAATTCGGCTTTGAATTTTTCTTCGGCTTCAATTGGGCTTTGTCCGCTAATAATCGCATTTTCAATAAAACCATCAAGCGATAATTTTGCCTTTGGGAAATTACTGGTTTGATTGTCATTAATTTCATTTTGCAAAATGCTTAGGCTTTCAATTCTTGCCATGGCAATTGCCACGCCCGCCTGTGCGGCTTGGATTTCAAGCCCATCAAGCCAAACAGGATCTTTAAAATCACTATCAAGAATCTTTTGACGCTCTTTTATTGTTTTCTCATAAACCGACATTTGCGAGGAAATTTCAGGGTGAAAGCTTACAATAATTCTATCGAGGAATTTTCTTCTTTCGGAATGTGGACCCGCAAAAATTCTATCCATTTGCGGAGTAACCCAAATAAGTCGCAAGGTTTCAAGCGTTTGTTTATTACTTACATCCTTACCATCAATGCGTGTGATTTTGCGGTTAGTAGGTGAATTAATATCAAGCCCGACACCTATTTTGCGCTCAAGTTCACCTTCGCCAATAATTGCCGCCACCGCAAAAGAGCCATTATAGTCACTTTGCCTTGAAAGCTCGCCTAGTTCTGCACCTCTTATGCCGCGCCCTGGGGCAAGGGTTGAAATTGCTTCTAGAATATTAGTTTTACCAGCACCATTCGCGCCATAAAGCACAATTGCCTTAGAGTTTAAGTCAAGCTCTAGTCGTGTGTGATTACGAAACTCAGTAAGCACTAAGCGCCTAAGGCCAACCAAGTCTCCATTATTCATAGATTATTTTATACCCTTAAAGGCATAAGTACGAATAATGAATTAGGGTCAGTCGCGTCTTTTACCAAAGTTGGTGAAGCACTATCACGGAAATGATATTCAGCTTCGGCCGCAATCTGGCTTGAAATATCAAGCAGATACTTCGCATTAAAGCCAATTTCCATTTGTGGCGCATCAAAACTTACTTCTAATTCTTCGCTTGCTTCACCAGTTTCAGGATTAGAGAAGCTTAGAGTTAAAACGTCCTTATCAAGGCCAAGTTTAATTGGGCGAAGTCTTTCAACCGCCATAGTGGCAACCCTATCAACCGCTTTTGAAAATTCAGTATTATTTAGAATAAGCTTATGCGGGTTTTCGCGTGGAATTACTCGCTCATAATCTGGGAAAGTGCCATCAATAACTTTTGAAGTTAAAGTAGCGCGACCAATTGAAAATCTGATTTTTGCTTCTGAAACTGAAACTTCTACCACATCTTCATCGGATTCAATAAGGCGACGTAATTCATTTATAGTTTTGCGCGGAATAATAACGCCCGCAATATCATTAGCGCCCTCTGGCAATGGATAATCCGATAATGCAAGTCTATGCCCATCTGTTGCCACCGCACGAAGACATGGGCCAGAAGCACCGGTTGCACCATGGAAATAAATACCATTTAAATAATATCTGGTTTCTTCAGTTGAAATTGCGAATTTGGTTCTATCGATTAAACGCGCAAGCGCAGTTTTCTCAATTTCGAAACTTGAAGCAAATTCACCATGACCAAGTGATGGGAAATCCGCAGAAGGCAAGATAGGCAAATAATAACGTGAACGACCACAATTAATTAAAAGACGTCCGCCATCACTTGCAGTTTCAAGACGAACTTCTGAACCTTCAGGGAGCTTTCTTGCAATCTCATACAAGGTATGGGCCGGCGCAGTAATTGCACCAGTTACTTCAACATCCGCATTTGCGCCATCAATAATTTCAATATCAAGATCTGTTGCCGCAAAGCTTACAGAACCATCGCGTGCTTCTATAAGAACATTTGACAAGATAGGAACAGTGGTTCTACGTTCAACCACGTTTTGAACATGACCTAAAGCCGCGAGTAAAGCAGCGCGTTCAATATTCAATCTCATTTCAAAACTCCCCACACAAATGATATTTTTAACTTTGCAGAATATTTTTGATTTGCGCAATCTATTCAATAGAAAATTACAGCCAAAATTTACAATATTTGGCTGTAAAAGTGAAATTTATATGTGTTTTTTTACGCTAAAATCTTATTAGCGATAATTTGCAATTCAGAGGCAAATTTTGCGTCTTTATTTGCTAATTCTTCAATGCGCTTAACTGCGTGCATAACTGTGGTGTGATCTTTGCCACCCATACGCGCCGCAATATCAGGGAAAGATCTTTTAGTTAGCTTTTTAGAAAAATACATTGCGATTTGGCGCGGTCTTGCAACCGAAATATGACGGCGTGTTCCAACCAAATCATCAAGACTTATATCAAAATGTGCGGCAACGCGTTTTTTAATTGTATCAACTGGAACATTCTTAGTGGTTTTTGGCAATCTGTCGCCGATTGCTTCTGCTACGACTTCCATTGTGGCCTCCTGCCCGATTAATGCCGATGAAGCGAATATTTGTTTTACAGCGCCTTCAATCACACGTCCGGTTCCTATAATTCTTGCAGCAATTAAATCAAAAGACGGATCATCTAGTTTAAAATCCGCACGTTTTAAAGCAAATTCTTTAACTTTATTTATTGCAATTTTGCGTCTTAACTCAAAATCAGGTTCTGACATTCTAACATTAAAGCCAGATTGCAAAATTCCCATCATTCTTGGAGTTAAGCCAATTAATGCTTCGGGCGGTACATCGGCTGTACAAACAACACTTTTACCACGTGGCACTAAATCAGATAAAGTTTGGAAGAATTCATCCTGTGTTGCGGGTTTGCCGCAAATTAATTGTATATCATCAAGTAAAAGAATATCTGCATTTCTTAGACCCTCTTTGAATATTGATGTATCCTTATCCCTAAGCGCCGCTTGGAATAAGTTTAAAAATCTCTGAGAACTTAAAGAAACAATTTTTTTATTCGGGTGAAGTTTTTGCGAAAGTTGCGAAATTGCTGATAATAAATGCGTCTTACCAACTCCATTAACCCCATGAATGCATACAATTTCACCCAATGAAGTTTCGGTCGCAATTCTCTTAGAAATCGCAATTGCAATTTTATTTGAAGCCCCTTCTTCAAAATTATCAAAAGTTTTTGGTAAAAGTGAAAAATCTACAGGCTCAGTTACAAAACTATTCGCAGGATTGATTTCATTATTAGCTTCTGATTTGGCAATATAAGATTTAATATTTGCGGCGCTTAAATCTTCTAATTTAACTTCATCAGATAATGATGCTTTATTAACCGCAATATCAATAATAATGCGACGTTTATTAATATCAAAATCACTCCAGATAGCTTGAAGGCGATGTAAATATTCGGTTCTTATTCTAGATCTTGCAAATGCGTTTGGCGCAATAAAATATATATTATTCTCATCAGTTTTTACTAAAGCTAATGGTGCAATCCAAGCTTTAAAATCGCCAACGCCTAAAACACTTTTTAAACGTGGCTCAAGAGTCTGCCATTTAAGCTTTGCTTCTTCAAAATCATTATTATCTGATTTAAACCCATCTTGAGGGTATTTTTGGTCAATATTTGTCCAATTATTATAGCTATTGCTATTAATACCCATTGCAAACCCCAGTTTTCATACAACTAATTTATAATTTATAATTTTAAGTTTTTACCCAAATTTCCATTAAGTTATAATTGCCCCACAATTATACAATTCAACAAACAAAAAACCTTCAGACAAAGCTTCGCCGTTCATCAAATTGATGCAACTTAAGTAAAAATATTGGATAGCTAATGAATAAATATCGCTTGAAGTTTGATTATTTTATTTATCATTTCCAAGCCATTTTTATTCCTAGCAAAAATAGATAAGCCTATTAGAAAAACTTTGGCAACAGGAAAAATGATTCTTTTTTTGCAGATTTTTGCTTGACAGAATTTAATCCCAATACTGACAATGGTTTAGCGATTCACAAGCTTGTGTAAAAAAAATTTTTTGCTGTAAATAATAATTTTTAACAATAAAAGCAAAAATTCATATTTAATTTTAACCATAAAAACTTATTATAAAACAATTACTTATATTGTCCAGACAATTATTAAAGCATTTTTTTGCAATTTTCTTTTGAAAATGCATAAATTTTTATCAACATCTTATTGAATCATAATAGATTTTTTTATCATGCTAAAATTATCATGATTTTTATATAAATATCATCCGTAAACGCGTATAATTTACATTAAAAAAAAGCAAAAAAAAGCACCGCAATTGCAGTGCTGTTTTTATAAAATTTTATTTGGCAATTAAGCCATTGCTTTAACTTTTGCGAAAAGTCTTGAAACTTTGCGTGAAGCAGTATTTTTAGCAATTACGCCTTTTGATACAGCGCGCATAAGTTCAGGCTCTACTACTGCGAAAGCAGCTTTAGCGTCGTCTTTAACGCCAGTTTTGATCGCATCTTCAAGTTTGCGAATGAAACCACGCACTCTAGAGCGACGTGCAGTGTTAACCAAAGTGCGGCGTGCAATTTTTCTGGTTGCCTTTTTCGCCGATGATGTATTAGCCATAATTAATCCGTTTTAAAATGCTTATTACTAAGCTTTGCAAAAATGCATGAAATTCGATGCGGCTCTATGCCTAAAAACCATAGGCTAGTCAAGCGCTAGCTACAGAAATTCACAGCAATAGGTGACTCTAGTTTCCTTTAAATTCTGGTTTGCGCTTTTCCATAAATGCCGCCATACCTTCTTTTTGATCCCCAGTTGCAAAAAGAGAATGAAAAAGCCGCCTTTCAGTTTTTACGCCTTCGGTTAATCCAAGGTCAAAAGAGCGATTAATCGCTTCTTTTGCCGCTAAAACCGCGATTTTTGGCATTGATGCAATTGATTTTGCGGTTTTTATAGACACGGGCATTAATTCTTCATTTGAGGTTATAATAGCAACCAAGCCTGATTTTTCGGCTTCTATTACATCCATCATGCGCCCTGTTAAAACCATTTCCATTGCCTTAGATTTGCCAATGGCACGTACAAGTCTTTGTGTCCCGCCTGCCCCAGGAATGATTCCAAGCTTGATTTCGGGTTGTCCAAATTTCGCTGATTCTGAAGCGATTATAAAGTCACACATCATTGCAAGTTCACACCCGCCACCAAGCGCAAATCCTGAAACCGCGGCAATAATTGGCTTGCGGCAAAGATTTATAGTTTCCCAATCTTTGGTTATAAAATCCTTTTTATAAACTTCGGCAAAGTTTAAATCGGCCATTTCTTTAATATCAGCACCAGCGGCAAATGCTTTTTCACTTCCGGTAATAATAATCGCGCCTATATCTTCATTATTATCAAGATCAAATAAGCAGTTTCCTAATTCACGCATTAAAACGCTATTTAAGGCATTAAGCGCATCTGGACGATTTAGTCTTATTATTGCGATATTATCTATTATTTCCAGAATTATGGTTTCAAAACTCATGTATACTATTCCTGACAAGCCTGGCAATAAAAACTACTTCTTCCGCCTTGAACAATTCTTAAAATTTTATTGTTACAATTTTTCGTAATGCAATCTTCGCCTTCTCTATCATATACTTTAAAATGATTTTGGAAATCACCTAAATTACCATCGGCATGTGCAAAATCACGGAGAGTTGAGCCACCTTTATTAATTGCATTTTCAAGTATTATTTTAGAATTCTTTATTAATAAATCGGCTTCTTTTAAACTTAGGCTATTGGCGGGCCTTATAGGTGAAATCTTTGACATAAATAAAGCTTCGCATACATAAATATTGCCAAGCCCCACAATTATTTCTTGATTCAAAAGTGCTAGCTTTATTGGGGCGGCTTTTTTACCAATCCTATTTAATAATACTTCGCCATTAATTTTTGCTTCTAAAGGCTCTGGCCCAAGATGCGCAAAATGTTTTGATAAATTAATTTCTTTAGTATCAACAATATCCATAAGGCCAAAACGGCGTGGATCATTATAAATAAGTTTAAAATCACCAATCTCGGCTTTTAAATCCATTATAACATGGTCATGCTTGGTTTTTGCGCCCGTTGCATAGACATATTGATCAAAACTTAGGGATTGACCATTACCAGCAAGCGAAACCCGCCCAGACATGCCGAGATGAATTATAAGCGATTTCTCATTATCCATATCGGCAATAATATATTTTGCGCGCCGCCAAAGCTTTTTAAAGCTAGAGCCAATTAAATATTGCCTAAATCCATCAGGATATGGAAACCTTAAGCGGTAATCTGAAAGTTCGATATTTGTTATTTTTGCGCCTTCTAAAAATGGCGCAAGTCCGTTCTTGACTGTTTCAACTTCTGGAAGCTCTGGCATTTTGACTCTCTTTTTAAAAAGATAGTCATGGCATTTAATTCACGCAAGCTTTTTAAACAAAAATGGCAATCTTGGTGAATAGTTTAAGTTATTAAATTGCTGCGCCTTCTATATTTCTAACGAAAATATGCATATTATGTGACTTTAATTTGCGATATAATTGAGCCGGGCGTTTACCATCGTGCCGCATCTCTCCAGTCTCTTCTAATATATCCGCACTAAGAATTCTTCGACGGAAGGATTTATGATCTACTTTTTTATCTAAAATAATTTCATATTTTTTTTGTAAATCTCCTAGTGTGAATTCTTTTGGCATAAGATACACTGGCAAAGAAGTGTATAGGACCTTACTTCTTAACCTTTCTGCACATTTCTCAAGTATTTCAGCATGGTCAAAAGCTAGCTCTTCACTAACCCTTCCCTTTGTTACTTTCGACCATTTAATATCAATAGCACCATTGCCAGCTTGCAATTTAACATCATTAGAAGGTAGTAAGGCAAAATAAACGTTTGTTACCGACCAACCTCGAGGGTCACGCGTTTTATTTCCTATTGTGCCATATTGCTCTAGATAGGGAGTTTTAACACCTGTCTTTTCTTCGAGTTTTCGCTTTGCAGTAGCTTCAAGATCTTCATCTTTTTCAAGATCAATAAACCCACCAATTAATGACCATATTCCTTTAAAAGGATGCTCTGAACGTTTTACTATTAAAACATACAAGTTTTCATCTATAATAGTAAATATGGTTGTATCAACTGACGTACTTGGTCTGTCAAATATTTTTGGATCATATTCTCTTAAGAAATCTTGTTCTGTTTGAAATATTTCACTCACAATAATAACCTTAAATCAATATAACTCACTATCAATGGTTTTTCTAATTTCTGATAAGCATATGTCTTTTGTAAGCTTACCATCTATGAAAACTATTTCTAAAAGTCCCATATTTTCCTGTTCTTCGTTTTGTTTATCGTATAAAACTATATTATTTTCTACAAGCTCTAAACGTAACAATCCTTTAGCAGATTTTTTTGTTCCAGAATCAGTTTTAGGATCTTTAAATATATCTCTTCGCTCACCGTTAACAACGCCGCTAGTCGCTTTCATAGCAAAACCAAAATTGTCGCGTGTAACATATTGATATGTATATGAACCCACACCAAATACTATATTGCCAGAGCAAAAACCCTTAGCTTCAAGTCTTTTAAGAATTGCTTGCGCTCGTTCTAAAGTTATTGAATCGCCATAAATTAAGCCTATATGTGAATCTAACATCTTATAGCCTTTGTCAGTAATAGTACCGCCAAATATATCCCATAAGCATTCAATTGCACCTTTATATTCAGGGCTATCTTTTGCAGCTTCTGGATCACCAGCTACAATTTTTACAGGATCTCCACTGTCAGGACGAATAACAAGTTTACCGTCACGGCTTAAAATTTCATTTTTAAGCACAAGAGTATATTCTGTTACTACTCTCCAGAAATCCCATGTATCAGAAACTATTGAAACAACACCATTAGGATAGAGATTGCATATCAAACGTCGAAAAGTAGCTAGTTCTCCATCTTGCATACCCATACACATTACAGAGTGTTCAGTAGCAGGAACAGAACATCCAATCATTTCAATATCAGCATCCGCACCATAATAATCCTCTGCAAGGTCAATACTTGGTACAGAGTCCGTTCCCCAAAATGAAGTCAAATGTGCTAACCCACTAAGTGCAGAATCTTGCAAACTTGACATACCTCTAAATGAAAAATCATGTGCTTGAAATTGTATAAAATCTTTTGGAGCTCCAGTCTTCTCAGCATATTCCAATAGTAGCCTTTTATATTCAAAAGCAGTTGTAGCTGAAGTAACTGGCTTCCATAAATAGCATGAAATTACACTTTCCAAATAATTAGTTAGCCAAAAGAATTCGGGATGCGTGTTTACAATTGTCAAAACAGGAACACCAATTGGCACTCGAGTCCCTTCTGGCAATGCTTTTATCTTAATGGGAAGATAACCAAGATCATGCAAAGCAGCAATATGAGACACATCAATGGCATCTTTACCAAGGGCCATGTCCATTCTGCGTTTATATGCTGCAACAACTATTACCTTATTTTTTTTGAAAAACTGCTCGTTCCATGCATTAATTAGAAAATCTTTGATGAAATATTGTAAGCCAAAAAATACAATTTTATTGTCATAAACTTCATTCAAAACTTTAGCGAGGCGACTACTGCGCGGCGTGAAATTAGCATAAACCTCAGTAGTGCCCTCAGGATATTGCCTACGGTGGTCAGTTTTGTAAAAATCGATAGCTGTAAGAGGATTAATATACATTTTACTCTCTTTCCTTTAGTTTTTGTTTTGCAAAATAGTTAAGTTTGAAGAATTTATTTCAGAAGGCACAAGCATTGTATGGTAACAATATATATGTTTAAAATGACTAGCTAACTCATCTAAGCCTTTAGAAAATATTCCATGAGTGACATAAAGATAAATATCACTTGCCCCACATTCCTTTAAAGCTTTTGCCAATTCAATAAATGTTCGCCCGCCATCACATATATCATCAATTATAAGCAGATTTTTACCGCGAACATTTCCATGCACTTCTGTTGAAACAATTTCTCCAGTTAGAGTGTTTCGTATTTTGCTAGAACAAAATACATCTAAGTTTTTTTCAGTACTTGCTAGACGCTTTGCAACTAAACGCGTTTTTTTCTCTGCACCTGCATCAGGTGAAACCAGTGCCAATTCTTTATTTAAAATTACTTGTGAAATACTTGTACTTGCTATTATGTCTGCCTGTGAAACAATATGGCAATTATTAATTAGCGCGCTTGTGACATCTGAATGCGGATCATAAACAATAACTTTGGCGCAATTAAGATTATTAATAATATCCGCCATTACTTTAACACTAAGTGATTCACCTTCATTACAAACTCTATCTTGTCTAGCATAAGGGAAATAAGGAATTGTTAGATGAATTAATGTACTCACTTTAACCCTACGGACTGCATCAACTGCAAGTAACAAGAACATTATGTCATCTGAATTATTCAGCCCTGCATATATTTCTGTTATAGAGCCAATATCATTTACATCTATTTTCACATGGCACTCACCGCCATAAAATTTCAACGTATCTAGTTGTTTATTATTTATAAAAATTGTCATTTTCTATTCCATTTGCCATTTTAAAATTAAACCAGATATTTCCATTTAAAAATCCATTTCTAGTAAATCTAAAAATGGCTCAAAGCCATAAATAGATAATGGCACAAAGCCATTATCTTGTCAACGCCTATATAGAAATTTATATTATATTTAAAATACAGTTAATTAGCTTTAAAAATGCAATGTAATATACAAAAATAATGTGAGTATTTATAAGTAAATAAATTTTTTCTTTTCTTAAAATTACCTATAGCTATTTTATTAACCAAGCTTTTTAAACAAAAATGGCCCAGATTATCTGAGCCATTTATTTTTAAATTGTTAAACTAGATAGTGGAATGGATTGTTCAATTTTTAATGAACCATCTTCGCCTCTGATTTCGGCTTTGATTATTTTTTTATCCCAATGAAATTCTAATATTCCAAAGTTTCTATCGCGATAGGCATCGCCTATTCTTAAGCTATTTGGAGGAAGAACCGGCCAAACTTCGGTAATCCCAGAAGAAGTAATATCCCATATTGGATACGGAACATTGGTTTCAAGCCTAGATATTTCGGCATAATGAGTATCGCCTGAAATAAACACAAGTCCATTTGCACGCTTTTTACGAATTGTTTCAAGCATTTTTTGATGATCTTGGTAATAATTTATCCAACCTTCCCAACCTGCGAAATCGGCAAGAAACTGAAGGCTTGAACCAATAATTCTGGCATCGGCTGGCTTTGCTAATTCGCCCTCAAGCCATTTCCATTGTTTCGCCCCAAGCATGGTTGCCTTTAAATCGGGGTTTCTTTCATAAGGTCCAACAACCGGTTTATTGGCGGCATGAAGCTCAGTTGCCCAAGTTTTATAGTCTTTTTCGCCAATATCTTTTTTAACGATTGGTGTACGATTCCAACGCAAATCCGGAAGGATAATTTGTAATTTATGCCCCGCAGAATTAATTATATGCGAAGTATAAATCCCATCTTCACGGGTTCTTCTTGGACTATCTTTGGCAATATTCCAGAAATCACAAAATTGTTTGCGGCTTTCGTCTTTCATTGGATATTCAGACCCAGCGTCATCTTCGCCATAATCATGATCATCCCAAATAGTAAGGAAAGGAACTTTATCCCTGAATTTTTTAAACTCTGGCTTTGCAGCAAGCATTTTATATTTTTCACGCATAACTTCTGGATCACGCGTATCGCCATAAATATTATCGCCTAAAAATATAAATAAATCAGGATTGGTTTCGCCAATTGCATTCCAAATTGGCTGTTCTTTGCTTTGTTTAGCACAAGAACCAAATGCGATTCTTGTAATATTCTTGGCATTAGCGGCAATGGCATCTTTCGATGCCACCGCAGCCATTGCCCCAATAGTGCCAACAGCGGCGCCAAGGATTTCACGACGATTAGTTTTCATTACTAAAACTTCTTGCGTAGAGTTAGGTAAGTCTGAGTTGGTGCACCAACCATAAAGGTTTGTGCAGTTTCAGAAGCGTCACTTGCGCTAAAGCCATTTGAACCAATTGTTGAAATATATTCTTCGTCAAGAAGATTAGTTACGTTTAATTGAACTTCTAAACCTTCAAGAAGTGGCGTACCTCCAAAACGATAACCAAGGCTTAAATCAACAATTGTATAAGCATCAACTTTACCGCCAATATTTGTATAAGTTGATTCACGCTCTGAAGTATAATTTGCAGAAAGATTAGCGAAAATTGATTTATTATCATAACCAAGATCTGCTTTGAATAAATGCTTAGGCGCATTTACAACAGTTTTACCTTTTGTAGCTTGGATTATAGCTCCAACCGCATTCACAACATTATCTTCATATTTACTATCATTATAAGCATATGAAGTGAATAAATTAAATTCAGGAGAGAATTTATAGCTTCCTGCAAGTTCAAAACCTTTAGTTTCTACACCACCAACGTTTGAGATAATTGAAGGGTTGCCAATAATGCCTGCGCCTTGCTGAATTGCTAAAAGTCTATCGTCAAATTTCACGAAATACGCCGCCGCAACAGCATTGAAATTTGTACCTTTTAGACGTAAACCGCCTTCAAGTGTTTTTGAAGATTCAGGTTTAGTTTTCTCTTTAATTGCATTGAATGAAATTTGGCTACGGTTTCCAAATGCCGCTAAACCTAAATCGCGCATATTTTCTGTATAGCTTACGAAAGTCTGCATTTGATTATTTACTTGATACGTCAAACCAACTTGCGGCAAGAAATTATCTTCTGAAACAATTGTACCTTTTAAGTCGCCATCAGAACCAGCCACTGGTGTTGTGAAGCCATTAATTGGTGTTGTGCCTTTTGTAGAAACTCTTAGTGATTTAAAGCCAGCCAATAGTGTCAATGCATCATTCAATTTAATTGTGTCTTGGATATTAAAGACACGAGTTTCAGTTCTATAGCTTTGTGCCCATTGTGTAGCAAAAGCCCCAGATTGGAAGCTTAATACTTCATTTGGTGCAGAGCGAGTATTGGCATAGAAACGACGCGCTTGGTTAAAACGATTTCTTTCAAGCCAAACACCACCAGTTATTGTATGCATCCCTAAATCATAAGATATATTTGTGAAAGAACCTAATCTATCCATATCATATTCAGTAGTACGAATAGAAACCGGTGAAGTCACACCAGCAACGCCTTGACCAAATGAGAACGGGCTAACGTATGGTGTAAACCAAAGACCTTGGCCTTTTTGGATATGGCTATAGATATTTGTATTTATAGTGCCATTACCAAAGAATTTACCATCATAACCAAATCTAGTTAAATCATCATCACGTAATCCCGAAGCATCAAAATATGCATCATCAAGAGTTTTAATTTTACCAGGATATACAGTTCCAGCCGCTGCATTTGTTACAGGTGCACCAGAATCACCGCGATTATTACCAATGTCAGCAATTAAATTAGCAAGCGCCCAATTATCAGAAATATTATCCCAATCATAGCCAAGACGCGAAATCATTTCTTTTGATAAATCTTGATAATCATTTTCACGACGGCTTGATTTATTATAATAGCCGTTAAAATTACCAATATCACCAATTGGCCAAACGAAACCAAAATTATACTGACTTACTTTTTGTTTTCCATCACCTTTCCATTTATCGGTTTCAGAATTCAAATATGCAAGATATGCAGTCAAATCACCAAGGCCTGAAAGCTTACCAGTTTCAAAACGGCCATAAATTCTTTTCATATCAGAAGAACCACCAGTAAGTGATACTTGAGTGCTTGACTCATCTGCTGGCTTGCGTGTTTCAAATTGCAAAGTACCACCAAGATTTGAAGTTGAATTTGTACCAAGTAAACCCGCGCCTTGGCTCATTCTTACATTGCCAAGATTTTCAGAAATTATTGCGCGTGAAATATGAAGACCGTTGAAATTACCATAAGACATATCACCAAGTGGAATACCGTCTAATGTGAAGCCCATTTGTTGCTGTGCAAAGCCACGAACATTTATGCGAACTGCCCATTCATAAGCACCAAAAGCATCCGCGCCTTGGTAATTAACGCCTGGAAGACGCTCAACTAATTTAATTGGGCTTGTACCTGGGGCACGCAATAATAATTGCTCACCTTTTACGGTTTGTGTTTGGCGAACGCCAGTACCTATAACTACTACGGTTTCTTCCGCTTTAGATTCAGGTGCAACTGTATTTTCAGCTGCAAAAGCATTATTTGTAAATAGAATTACGAGTGCAAGTGCACTTCCAGTCATTAGTTTATTCATTACCCGCTCCGATATTATCAAGCTTTGTGCTTGAGGTTTGTTATCGGTAGGTCTCTAGCTTTATGTTATTTCAAAAATTTTGCACTTGCGTAACGAAATTGTGAAGTTATTTTTTGATTTATTACAAGAATGACAAAAATGGCCCAGATTACCTGAGCCATCTTTTTATTTTAATCTTAAGATTCGTATTTAGAATTTATAGCCAACACCAAATGAAACTACCCATGGATCAAGTGTTACTTTTGATTTTAGCGCACCAAAATTAATATTGGCATCGGTTTCAAACATTATTTTTTTGACATCAATATTATAAGACCATTTGCCTTTGGTTGCGATATCGGCGCCCGCTTGAACCGCATAACCAAGGCCATCTTTCATATCTACATTAAAATTATTCAAGCCATCTTCTGAATAGAACCAAATATAAGTAACGCCGGCACCAACATAAGGTGATACTTTTTGTCCGGCCATAAAATGGTATTTTGCAGTAATAGTTGGCGGCAAATGCCAAAGCTCTGCAACTTTTACATTGGTTGCACCACCCACGGCTTTCACAGTATGGTTTGCGGTTCCGGCAATTGCCTCAATAGAAACCTTATCAGTGAAATAATATTCAAGGCCGATTGTTGGTACAAAGGAATCGTTTACTTCAGCATCTAAACCAGTATCCACACCGCCCGCAGTAAGAATATTACCTTTTTCAACAGGCACAACCGCAGTTAAGCGCACGTCTAATTTAATAGTTCCTGCTTTTGGCGCTATAAAATCCTGAGCGTTTGCAGCGCCAGCCATGAAACCTAATGCGATGATAGAAGATATAATTAATTTTTTCATTTTCCCCTCACTCTAAGCTTGATTGCTTTGTGATAGTTTCATTTGCTCTTTTTGGATGCAGCGCACAATTTGTCAGTTTGCCGCGCGACAGGTTGTCATACTTAATATAAAAATATAAATAGTATTGTTATAAAAGCAATTTTAAAATTTGCATTTAAAGACTGACTTAAATAAAGCTATTGAAAATATTCAATCTGCTTAAATTATAAACAAGTCATTTCAAATCCTAACTAGTAAGATTTCTCGATTCATTGTACCATGAAAAATATTTTCCATGTATATTCATGGCTTAACCTTAGATACATAGATTGGAATAAAATGGC